>CALGUJ010000342.1 GCA_937902055.1 uncultured Pelolinea sp. | reverse complement strand
GGAGGTGATCAGTCAAACTATTAACAATCTAGTGCATTCAGGTTTCCTTACCATTCACCCAGAACCACCATTGCAGCTACAACACCCCTTCACTGCCGTTACATCGCTAGACGATCGCACTTCCATCATGCAATTGATTTGAAAGTTCATCCATCGCACATTCATCACGATCCATCCCAGCCACCAAAGAAGATGGCAAATAACCTATTGGAGGAGAAAAAATGAAAAGGATTTCGATAGTGATCGGATTGCTCATCATTGCGTCATTGTTGTTTGCGTGCGCACCACAAGCTGCTCCGGCAGAGGAAGCAGCACCAGCGGAAGAAGAGGCCCCGGTTGAGGAAGCAGCGCCAGCGGAAGAGGAAGCTCCGGCTGCCGAACCGATGAAAGCCTGCCTCGTCACGGATGCCGCAGGCATTGGCGACCGCTCGTTCAACGACATGGTTTGGAAGGGTTTGGAACAGGCAAAAGCCGATTTCGGCATTGAAGCCAATTACATTGAATCCAAGAGCGCGGACGACTACGCTCCCAACCTGGCAGCGTGCGTCGATTCCGACGCCGACCTGGTGGTCTGCGTGGGCTTTATGATGGCCGATGCATGCAAAGCGGCCGTTGAAGCCAATCCCGAAATCAAATTCATCGGCATCGACATCAACTGGCTCACGTACGACAACTTCCTGGGCGTGGATGCTTACATGGATCAAAGCTGCTTCCAGGCCGGTTACCTGGCTGCCGGTATGACCGAAACCGGAACCGTGGCAACCTATACCGGCATTTTTGGACCGGTGGTGCAGATCTTCATGGACGGATTCTATATGGGCGTGCAGGAATATAACAAGGTGCACAGCACTGAAGTAAAGGTGCTCGGCTATGATCCGAAAGCCATGGATCAAGCTTCCGCCACCGGCTCGTGGAGCGATATCGACCTCGGCCGCCAATTTGGCGAATCCTTCATGGATAACGGCGCCGATATCATCCTGCCGGTTGCCGGCTTTGTCGGCGGCGGCACTGCCGCAGCCATGAGGGATCGCGGTTACGGATATATCTTCGGTGTGGACCAGGACTGGTCGCTGACCGTTCCCGAATATAAGGACCTGATCCTCGCAAGCGCGTTGAAGAATATGGATGTTCCAGTCTACAACGCTGTAGAGGGTTTGGTTGAGGAAAGCAAATGGGAAGGCGGAAACTATATTCTGCAATTCTCGAACGGCGGCACCTCGCTGGCCTGGAACGCCGAAGTTGAAGTTCCGGCCGACCTGAAAGCCGAAGTGGACGCGCTGGGCGAGAAGATCCTTTCCGGCGAGATTCAGACCGTTTCTCCGGAATATCTGGCGCTATATCCGCGCGAATAGACCAACGAATAAATAACAGAAAAACAGAACCAGGAAATCTGGTTCTGTTTTTCTAAACCTGAGAAAACGGATTCATTCAAGCAAGATAATGTGAGGAACAAATGGCCCCAATTTTGGAATTGCGCGGAATTACCAAGAGATTCCCGGGCGTGCTGGCCAATGACCACATCGACCTGAAATTGAACCAAGGGGAAATCCTGGCTTTATTGGGAGAAAACGGAGCCGGAAAAACCACCCTGATGAATATCCTTTATGGTCTGTACGCGCCGGACGAGGGTGAAATCATCATCAAGGGAAAACCGGTGCAGGTGAAATCGCCCACCGACGCGATCAGAGCAGGCGTCGGCATGGTTCATCAACATTTCATGCTGATACCGGTATTTTCAGTCACCGAAAATGTCATGTTGGGGGAGGAATACACGCGCGCCGGCGGCATCCTGGATACCACACGGGCTTCCAACAAAGTTAAAGAAATTTCCAATCAATTTAAATTAAATATCGATCCATACGCACTTATCGAAGACCTGCCTGTCGGATTGCAACAGCGGGTTGAAATTATTAAATTACTCTTCCGGAATGCCGAAATCCTGATCATGGATGAACCGTCGGCAGTATTAACCCCCCAGGAAGTGGAAGAATTATTCAAGATCATGCATAACCTGATCGCGCAAGGCAAATCGATCATCTTCATCACCCACAAATTGCGGGAAGTGATGGAATGCGCGGATCGCATTCTGGTCATCCGCTCCGGGAAAGTGGTCGGTGAAGCGGTTCCATCCAGCGCCAATCCCAAAAAGCTGGCCGCCATGATGGTCGGGCGGCCGGTTGAATTGAACGTGCAAAAAGAAACCGCCAAACCCGGAAAACCCGTGTTGAGCGTAGAAAACCTGACCATCCTGGCCAAGAATAAAAAAGTGGAAGTCGACGATATCTCATTCGACGTCAAAGCCGGCGAGATTCTGGGAGTAGCCGGCGTGCAAGGCAACGGGCAAACCGAACTGGTGCGCTGTTTGACCGGATTAATGAAAGCCGAATCGGGGAAAATCAGCATTCTCGGGAAGGAAACTACCCATAGCGACTCGCGCGAAATCACCGAATTGGGAGTTGCGCACGTTCCTGAGGACCGGCAGAAAGACGGGCTGGTGCTGCAAAGCCCAATCCAGGATAACCTGGTGCTCAATACCTATTACCAGAAACCGTTCGCCAAGGGCATCGTGCTGCAGAAAGACGCGATCGTCAAGAATGCCAAAAACCTGGTAAGCGCATTCGACATCCGCACAACCGGGCCGGGCGTGCCGGTCAGCGGCCTCTCGGGAGGCAACCAGCAAAAAGTGATCGTAGCGCGTGAGTTCTCGCGTCCAATCAAACTGTTGATCGCCTCGCAGCCGACGCGCGGGCTGGACGTGGGATCCATCGAATACATCCATCGGCGTTTGATCGAAAAACGCGACGCGGGCTGCGCGATCCTGCTGGTATCCACCGAACTGGACGAAGTGATGCAACTAGCCGACCGGATCGCCGTTATGTACAACGGCAAGATCCTGACCATCGTGGACGCGGACCTGGTCACCAAAGAAGAGCTGGGGCTGTTGATGGCGGGTATCACTGCCAAGATCAGCGCGAAAAAACGCAAAGCGCGCAAAGTGCGAGAAATTGTCACCTAAGGATGACCTATGACAAAAGAACCTTCACCTAAAAAAGAGAATTTTGTCAGCGTATTCCTGGAAGAGGTTTCCAGAAGCTCCCTGACCATTATCGTGCTCGCCATTTTTACCGGCTTTCTGCTGGGAGGAATCCTGGCCGCGGGCACCACACCCGAGATTTTCGACGCTTTCGAGGTGTCATTCGGCAAGGGGATCAGCGAATCCCTGAAATTGATCTGGGAAACTTATTCCTCGCTATTGATGGGTTCTTTTGGAAACCCGTCCAAAATGGCCGCCGCCATTGCGAGCGGGGAGACCAAAGCCCTGCAAGCGGCGTTCAAGCCATTCCTGGAAAGCCTGGTGGTTACAACGCCATACATTTTCACCGGGGTAGCGGTGGCATTGGGTTTCCAGGCAGGCGTATTCAACATCGGCGCTGAAGGGCAGCTTTTCATGGGCGCCATCATGGCGGCCTGGGCCGGTTGGACATTCAAAGGCTTGCCGCCCATCGTACACGTGCCGTTGGCGCTGGCTGTGGGCACGCTGACAGGTTTTGTCTGGGGATTCATCCCCGGCTGGCTGAAAGCCAAAACCGGCGCTCACGAAGTGATCAACACCATCATGATGAACTACATCGCATTCAACTTCTCGGAATACCTCATCCGGGGGCCATTTGAAGATCCGGAGACGCCATTCAAAACCCGCTTCATCGAAGAATCGGCGCACCTCTACCGTTTCTTTGAAGGCACCTCCCTGCGCCTGCATATCGGGCTGTTCATCGCGTTGGGCGTAGCGGTGATCATCTGGTACATCCTGTATAAAACCACCTGGGGATTCGAA
>CALGUJ010000341.1 GCA_937902055.1 uncultured Pelolinea sp. | reverse complement strand
TCTAATTATATAATATAAAGATGGCTTATAGGTATTAAAAATATTAAAAAATTGTATACAAAAAAAGAAAAAATAGTATAATAAAGAGTATAAAATGAAACACAAAATGCAACAAATTAGTTTAGTGGAGGTTTCTGAATGAGGGTGTCGAACGAGAAGGTAGCTCAACTCGAGGATTTTGCTTATCAGATCAGGCGGCTGAGTTTGGAAATGATTACATGCGGTCATTGGGGGCATCCCGGGGGCTCGCTTTCCATGGCCGAGATATTGGCAGTCCTTTATTTCAATGTACTGCGTTTAGATCCGGAAAATCCGGCCTGGGATGAGCGGGATCGATTGATCCTGTCAAAGGCTCATTCTTCTCCAGCTTTATATGCCTCTCTCGCATTAAAAGGATTTTTCCCAATTGAGGACTTATATCGCTACTGTCAAATTGGCGGGATTGAGGGGCATACAGACATGCGCCGAACCAGGGGAATAGAAAGTTCAGGCGGTTCCCTGGGTATGGGTTTATCAATTGCTGTGGGATTAGCCTGGGGATTGCGAAAAAAGGAATACACGAAAACCAGAGTGTATTGTATTGTGGGAGATGGAGAATCCACCTCAGGGAATATATGGGAAGCTGCCATGGCTGCCAGCCACTACCATCTGGATAACCTGATCACAATCATGGATTACAACAAGGTGATGGCAAAGGGTTTCGTTTGGGATGAGATGGCCATTGAACCTGTGTGCCAAAAATGGGAATCATTTGGTTGGGATGTGATCGAGATTGACGGCCATGATATTCAAGAGATTAATGCTGCCTTCTATAAAGCCCGCTGGATTATGCCGCGTGGTAAACCGATCTTGATCATCGCGCATACTGTCAAAGGACGCGGTATCGAGGAGACTGAATTCAATTACAAATGGCATACCCAGCATCCCACTCCTGAAGAAGCTGATCGAATGCTGCGTGAACTCTCTGCGCGCTATGGCAAACCGATTGAAGGCTACAGCCGATTGCATAAATAGGAAATGAATATGACATCAGTAAAAGAGACCACTGCGAATCTCCAAATGCGTGAAATTTTCGGCTTGACTCTGGCCGATCTTGGGGCTGCCCATGAGGATATCCTGGTTCTGGATGCCGATCTGCATACCTCCACCCGTATCACCTATTTCAAGGACCGTTTTCCAAATCGTTTCATCCAGGTTGGAATTGCGGAACAGAATCTTTTTGGATTAGCGGCCGGAATGGCATTGGCAGGCTTCAAGCCTTTTCCATGCACCTTTGCCTCCTTTGTGGCTCGAAAATCGATCGATCAGTTTGCGCTCTCGATCTGCTTCCCGGCGTTGGATGTAAAGGTCCCCGGTTCATATGTAGGTGTCCCCACCAGTAAAGCCGGCGCTTCCCATAATTCTTTTGAGGATATCGCTTTCATGCGTACGATCCCTAATCTGAAAGTCGCCGATCCCGGTGACGCGGCCGATATGCGCGCGGTGATGAAAACAGCTTATGAGACACCCGGACCGGTTTATTTCAGGGTGGTGCGGTATGCCTTGCCGGATATGTTTGGCGATGATCATGCCTTTGAATGGGGGAAAGGACGGTTGATCAGAAAAGGAACGGATGTAACCTTGTTTGGCACCGGTATGATGACGGACCGATGTATTAAAGCAGCAGCTTTGTTGGAGAAAGAAGAGATCAGTGCGGAAGTGGTTCATCTGGCGTCCATTAAACCCATCGATTCGGAATTGATCCTCGAATCGGTTTCTAAAACCGGTTGTGCTGTCACCGCGGAAAACGCATCCATCATCGCGGGTTTCGGTGCGGCGGTTGCCGAAGTGCTGGTGGAAAACTGCCCGGTGCCGATGAAGCGCATCGGCGTCCGCGACCAATGGATTGACAGCGGCGAGATCGAGGAATTATTTGCACTTTACAAAATGCAGCCGGAGGATATCGCTTCCGCGGCGGTTGAATCTATTAAGATGAAAGAAGGCAGATCAAAATGAATTTGTATCCATGGAATGAAGTTGACGGACTGCGGTTATTCACCGATTACTTGAAAGTTTTGGGAATTGCCCATTTGGATCCGGAAAAATATGGGGAGGATGATTTAAAGGGTAAGAGATTGGGCGTTTTGAACGGCAGTTCATGGATCATGCTTTGGGCGACTTATTTCGGCAGGAAGTATCTGCCCGGTGTCCATCTGGTCAATGCTGGTACGGAAGCCATGCAGCTTAATTTCATGGAAGCCTTTCTAAAAGGAGAACCCACCCCGCCTCAATCCAATATTGATGCCATGGCGAGATACGCGATTGACCTCGTGGAATTGGCCAAAGTAGATGCGGTCCTCATCACCTGTTCCACCATGAACCGTTCTTACCCCTTTGTCAGCAAAGCGTTGGAACCGTACGGCGTTCCGGTTATGCCGATTGACCTTCCCATGATGCAGAAAGCGGTCGAGCATGGCGGCCGGGTGCTGGTCGTTGCCACCCATGGGCCTTCGGTAAAAAGCACCCAATTATTATTGCAGGAAACCGCCGAGAAGATGGGCAGAAGAATCGAGTTCAGTGGGCTTCATATCGAAACTCCCTGGCACAGGCTGGCGGAATTCGATGTCGAAGGTCACAACCAGGCATTGGCGCAGGCGGTCAAGGAAAAGATGAAAGAAGAGAAGATTGATTGCGTCGTTTTTGCCCAGCTTTCCATGACAGTATTCCTGCTCTCCTATCCCGATCCCGAAAAGGAATTCGGTATTCCGATTTATACCAGCGGCAAGTGCGGATTTGAAGCCATGCGGGAAATATTGCTGAAGAAATAATAAAGTTCTTTAAGATCGCCAAACATCATTTGACAAGTTTGGATTAATTAATCCGGGAGGCAAAATGAGACGGAAAGAATGGTCAGTCATTGCCATTCATTTAAATGAAGTAAAGCCTTTTCAAACTTCCGCACCGCATCAACGTGAACTGAAAGTTTTGCTCTCTCCGAAAGTTCATGGCACGTCTCCCCATCTTTCCATCGGACTCGTCACAATTCCACCGGGCGAGTCGGGAAATTCCCATTTTCACACAGCCGAGCAGGAAACCTGGTATGTGCTCTCCGGATTTGGAAAACTGATGATTGGAGATGAGAGAGTGGAATTAAAACCGGATATGGTGGTGGTAGCTCCTGTTGGCGTCACGCATCAAATTATTAATGACGGGAATGAGATTCTAAAAGCACTCTTCATCTTTTCGCCTGCGGGCCCCGAAGAAGAATTTATCGTCGAATAAGAACAACAGAAAGGTAGGAAGAGATATAAATGCCCCATTATTTCACAATGCCCAAATTGGGTATGGATATGACCGAAGGCCGCATTGCGGCCTGGCTGGCCGGCGAGGGCAGCTGGGTGAAAGCAGGCCAGCCGTTTCTGGAAATAGAGACAGATAAAGCTACCAATGAACTTGAAGCGCCTGTCAGCGGCAAGTTGGCCAGAATCGTCCATCCCGCCGGCGAGCAGGTGGCTTGCGGCACGATCATTGCCGTTTTTCTGGATGAAAATGAAGCCATGCCGGTGGTCATCCCCCAATCGCTTGCGGAAAATGAAACGGCAACTTCAGAGGTCATTATCGAGGAAGGACCCCAAATGGAAAAGCCGGAAACTGCTCCTGCTGCAGGTCAGCGGTTTTCCGTCACCCCCTCGGCCAGAAAAATGGCTGAAGAATTGGGCGTCGATCTTACTGAGGTGGAATTCGTCGGCGGCCATATCAGCCGCGCTGATGTTCAACGTGCTTTTGAGCGCAGGAATTCGCAGTCTGTCTCATCTGAATTGGAAAGGATCATAAAGCCTTTGCAAGGTATCCGCAAAGTAACAGCCGAACGCATGTTAGCGTCGGTGAATGCCACTGCGCGCGTGGCGTTGAACCTTTCCGTTGACGCGAGCGCCCTGTCAGCCAGGCGTGAAGCCTCTGGCCGCCAGATCAGCTATAACGTCTTGATAGCCAAAGCAGTCTCTGTTGCGCTGAGAAAATACCCATACATGAACGCCCGTCTCTCGCGGGATGAAATCTGGGAATTTAGAACAATCAATATCGGTATTGCGGTGCAAACGGAGCAGGGCTTGTATGTGCCGGTCTTGCGCGAAGTGGATCGCAAGGAAATAGATTCCTTGCAAGCGGAGTATCTTGCACTGGTCGATCGCGCTAAATCGGGAAAATTGACCTCCGCGGATTTTAGCGGCGGGACTTTTACAATCTCCAACCTGGGTGAAGAACATATTGAATCATTTGTGCCGGTGATTAATCTGCCGGAATGTGCAATTTTAGGCGTGGGCGCCATCCAGCCCAAACCGGTTGTTGAAGACGCGAACGTGGTGATCCGCAATATGATGATGCTCACTCTTGTCTTCGATCATCGCTTGGTTGATGGAAAACCAGCTGGCAGGTTTTTAAATGAAATCAAGGAAATTCTTGAAAAAAATGATTATTAGGACAGGAGAAAAATGAAAGTGAAAATCGGCTTTATCGGTTTGGGAATTATGGGCCGCCACATGGCAGGTCACCTTTTGGATGCAGGTTATGAATTACATGTTTATGACGTTTCTCAACCCGCTTTGGCTGCCCTGGTCGAGAAGGGCGCGGCCGCGCATGCCGGTTGCAAAGAGGTGACCGCTGCCAGTGATGTGGTAATCAGCATGGTTCCTGATTCGCCGGATGTGGAAAAGGTTGCGTTGGGGGTAGATGGGATCATTTCGGCTGCCCGGCCGGGATTGATCTATATCGACATGAGCACCATCGCTCCGGGTATGGCTGTTAAGGTATCTGAGGAATTAGGGAAACTGGGAGTGCGTTGCTTGGATGCGCCGGTCAGTGGAGGGGAAACTGGGGCGGCTAATGCGGCCCTTTCCATCATGGTTGGCGGCCCGGAGGATCTATTCCGTGAAGTGCTCCCAATCTTGGAAGTGATGGGGAAAACAATCACGTATTGCGGCGGCAGCGGCGCCGGCCAGATTGTCAAAGCCTGTAATCAGATCCAGGTGGCGCTTAATTTTGTCGGCATGGCTGAAGCGCTGGTATTGGGCGCAAAGGCGGGCGTCGATCCTGCTGTCATAGTAAAAGTGTTGTCCGGTGGTTATGCTCAAACCCGCGTGATGGATGTGCGCGGGCCGAAAGTGATCAAGGGCGAATTTGAACCCGGCTTCAAGAGCAAATTCCATTATAAGGACTTGAATATCATCATGGAGACAGCCCGACGGTTGAATGTGCCTTTACCGGCAACAGCTGTGGCGCATGAATTGTTCGCTGCCATGATCGCATCCGGGCGGGGAGATCTGGACCACTCGGCTGTGATTAATATCATTGAAGATCTCGCAAAAGTGGAAGCCAGGGCGAAAGGGTAGTGGCTATATGAACAAACAATTGGATGCCGAAATATTAATTGATCATTTTCATACCATGCTGCGCATTCGTTTTCATGAGGAAGCGATTAAGAAATTATTTGCGCAGGGAAAAATTGGCGGATCGACTCACCTTTGCATCGGTCAGGAGGCTATTGCGGTGGGTGTGGTTGGGCTGCTTAAAAAAGAAGATTATATTGTCAGCACGCATCGCGGACATGGGCATATGCTGGCCAAAGGCGGCCAGCTCAAACCGATGTTGGCGGAAATCCTTGGTAAAAATGACGGTTATTGTAAAGGGAAAGGCGGCAGCATGCATATTGCCAGCATCGAATTGGGCAATTTGGGCGCCAACGGGATTGTAAGCGGCGGTTTGCCGATTGCAGTTGGTTCCGCCCTTTCCGCCTGCATGCGCAAAACGGATCAGATCACGGTGGTCTTTTTCGGTGATGGCGCTTCGAACGAAGGCAATACCCACGAATCCATGAACCTGGCTTCTCTTTGGAAACTTCCTGTCCTTTTCTTGTTTGAGAACAATCATTACGCAGTCTCAACTGAGGTCAGCCGTTCCATGGCGGGTAGTATGGCGAAACGGGCAGCGGGATACGACATTCCGTTTGCTGAAGTGGATGGCAATGACGTTGAGGCGGTGTATTTCAAAGCTGAAGAGGTGATTGCGCATGTCCGCTCAGGCAAAGGTCCTTTCGTGATGCAGTGCAATACGTACCGCATGGAAGGCCATTATTTTGGCGACGCGATGGTTTACAGGAGCTCGGCGGAGGTGGAAGAATGGCGCAAGAAAGATCCCATCCTGTATGTTGAACAACTATTCCGCGAGCGCTCGATCTTGACTGATAATGAAATCGTAAGTTTGCGTTCGGGGGTTCAGGCGGAGGTGGATGAGGCAGTAACTTTTGCTGAAAACAGTCCGCAGCCTGCTCTAGATTCCATTTTCAATGATGTTTATTCGGAGTGGCAATGAACAACACCAGAATGATCAGCTATAGGGAAGCGGTCGCGGAAGCGATGGCGGAAGAAATGGCGCGTGATCCGCGAGTTTTTTTGATGGGTGAGGATGTTGGTATTCACGGCGGTGCGTTTGCTGCATCCAAGGGGTTGTACGACAAATTTGGCCCCGAACGGGTCAGGGACACGCCCATCAGCGAGTCGGTGATCGTCGGCGCGGGAGTGGGGGCTGCCCTGACCGGGATGCGTCCAATTGTCGAGGTCATGTACATGGACTTTATGGCGATGGCTATGGATTCGATTGTCAACCAGGCCGCGAAAGTCAAATACATGTTCGGAGGCCATGCCCAGGTACCGCTGACGATTCGCACGGCGTTTGGCGCCGGCAGGGGCAATGCCGCCCAGCATTCCCAAAGTCTGGAGTCTTGGTTGATTCTCATTCCGGGATTGATTGTGCTCATGCCATCAACGCCCTACGATGCCAAGGGATTGTTGAAGTCCGCTGTCCGCAACAATAATCCGGTGATTGTGATTGAAAATAAATCCTTATACGGTTCAACTGGCGAAGTTCCGGATGACGAATATGTAGTGCCGATTGGCAAGGCTGCCGTTCGCCGTGAAGGGCGCGATGTTACCATGATCGCGACCAGCAGAATGTGTAATCTGGCCGCATCTGTTGCTGAAAAACTCACCTCTGAGGGCATCGATGTGGAATTGATCGATCCCCGCACGCTGAAACCGTTGGACATGGATACGATTGCCCAATCGGTTGCCAAGACCCATCGGGTGGTGATTGTAAATGAAGGCC
>CALGUJ010000340.1 GCA_937902055.1 uncultured Pelolinea sp. | reverse complement strand
ACCGCTACTGGCTGGAGGAAATGCGCCATTTCAAACCGCACACCCTCAGCGAACCGGAAGAAAAGATCATCAACATCAAGGATGTGACCGGCAGCAACGCGCTCATCACGCTGTACGATTCCTTCACCAACCGCTACACCTTCAAGATTAACGTGAAGGGCGAGGAAAAAGAGATCACGCGCGGCGAGTTGATGACTTACGTGCGCATGCCGGACGCCGACCTGCGCGCGTCCGCTTATCGCGAGCTCTACCGAGTGTTCGGCCAGGACGGCACCATCCTGGGTCAGATGTACCAGACCGTGGTGCGCGACTGGCGCAACGAGAATATCGGTTTGCGCCACTACGCCTCGCCCATTTCCGCGCGCAATCTGGGCAATGACATCCCTGACGAAGTGGTCGACACCCTGCTGGAAGTCTGCGGGCAGAACGCGCCCATCTTCCAGCGTTTCTTTAAGCTCAAAGCGCGGTTGCTCAAGATGGATCGCCTGCGCCGTTATGACATCTACGCGCCCATCGCCGCCTCCACCAAGGAGTTCAGTCTGGGGCACGGCGTCGAATTGATCATGGACGCCTTCGACAGCTTCGATCCGCGTTTCGCCGGCCTGGCCATGCGGGTGATCAACGAAAAGCACGTGGACAGCCAGGTGCGCAAAGGCAAGCGCTCCGGCGCGTTCTGCGCTACCGTCAATCCCGAACTGACCCCCTGGGTATTGATCAACTTTCAGGGGCATTCCGATGATATGGCCACCCTGGCCCACGAACTTGGCCACGCCATCCACTCACTGCTGGCCAACGGTCACAGCATCTTCACCCAGCACGCCTGCCTGCCGCTGGCCGAGACCGCCTCCACCTTCGGCGAGATGATGCTGGTGGACCGCCTGCTGGCGGAAGAGCGCGACGAAAGCGTGCGCCGCGACCTGCTTTTCCGGCAGGTGGACGATTCCTACGCCACCATCATGCGCCAGGCCTTCTTCGCGCTGTTCGAAAAACAGGCGCACGCCATGACCGAGCAGGGCGCTTCGGTGGACGACCTTTCGGACGCATACTTCAAGAATCTGCAGGTCCAGTTCGGCGACGCGCTGGATATTTCCGAGGAATTCAAGTGGGAATGGGTCTCCATCCCGCACATCTACCATACCCCCTTCTACGTTTACGCTTACGCCTTCGGGCAATTGCTGGTGCTTTCCTTATATAAGCAATTCAAGGAGGAAGGCGACTCCTTCAAGCCGCGCTACGTCAAGCTCCTTTCCACAGGCGGATCCGAGCCGCCGGTCAAGATCCTGAGCGACGCCGGCTTCGACGTGCGCCAGGCAGCTTTCTGGCAGGGCGGCTTCAACGTGATCGAGGGGCTGGTGCGGCAGTTGGAAGAGCTGTCTCAGTAACTCACCTCGATGTAGGTATTGCATTTATTTACTAATATTATTTGTAAATTAAGCAAGAAAAACAGAAAAGAGGGCTATTACTATAAACTCCCTTGTTCCTTTTATTTTAATAAGTGGCAGTTTATACATTTCTTTTTCATACTAACAATTTTTTCAAGAAATAGAAAGACTATTATTCTTAGAAATCAAAGGGACAATAACCTTTTACAATTCCGTTGTTGGACTCAACTCTAGTAAAATTCTCTTTAAACTTTTCTTTCACATTTTCGGGAAGTGAATTAGGAATCTGACTTCCCGGAAAGACTTGCACCTCGCCATCTTTTATATAAATGGCAACTCCAGAATTACCAATCATATAATAACCGATTTTTTCTCCTTCTTCTCTGGTATATACAATGGTACCCCATACATCAAGAGTATTTTCATCCAAATATTTGTCCTCCATATAGAATTCGCTTTCCATAACTGAATCAAAAATTTCTCTTTCAAGATCATTATTTTTTATTTCTTTATAATATCTATCTATTTCCATTTCCTCTGCCA
Organism: uncultured Pelolinea sp.; assembly: GCA_937902055.1. Classification (GTDB taxonomy): domain Bacteria; phylum Chloroflexota; class Anaerolineae; order Anaerolineales; family Anaerolineaceae; genus Pelolinea. Next base: position 750 of record CALGUJ010000340.1, on the reverse strand, counting down.
TACCTTTCCCCTCCTTCCAAGAAGGACTAAATTTATAAGGGAGATTAGCACTATAAGAAACTTTTCCACCAATTCCCCAGATTTGGTATTGATAAAGTAAGTAGTTTGGTTTATCCATGGATTCTAATATCTGATTAAAAGGTATCTTTCCTTCATAAATCTCATCCCATATAGCTGGAGTAATACCAAAATCCACCGAAAAATAGGGCTCTTGTTCAGTAGCTTTAGTTTCAATCGCAGGTACGGAAGCGGTGGCCTGCATTTCTCCTGTTGTTACGGTAACCACTGGACTAGGGTCAATCCGAGTTACGATTGGTTGCGGATTACACCCCGTAAACAGAAAAACAAGGATAAAAGAAATTAAACATGCTTTTCCATTTTTTTTATAATCTTTAAGCTCTGAATGTACTTCTTGCTTAACTGTTAAATTCATAGTTGCAACACTTTTCATGTCTTAACCCTTGATTAATCAATTTTTGGTAACCGGAGCTATCACACGGTTAGAGCATTCCTATATTATTTTTATTATTCCTCTTCGCCTTCTTCGAAGGGTTCGTCGGCGATCATATCCTCCGACTCCTCTTCCATCTCTCCACTCTCTTTCACTTGCCGGTCGAGCATCTGCATGCGGTTGGCGATCACCTTGGTGAAGTAACGCGTTTCGCCTTCGTGCTCGTAGCGGTCGGTGCGCAGCCGCCCTTCCAGGAACACCAGCCTGCCCTTGGAGAGATAACTCAGGCAGATGTCACC
>CALGUJ010000339.1 GCA_937902055.1 uncultured Pelolinea sp. | reverse complement strand
GACCACCGAGATCTACACTCTTTCCCTACACGACGCTCTTCCGATCTTAATTCACCAAAAACACCACACCAGAACCAACGTGCAAGTTTATCGAGGATGATTGGTTCCAACCATCGTTCGCCAATATGGACCATCACGCAGGCCAGGGGTACTAGTTGGCTTCGGTAGGGTAGATAATCCAATTTTTTGAAACCTTGCATGCGAAGAAATTGATCTGCCTTTGTGAAACCCTCACAAAGTCTGTCAGCCCAGGATGTATAAGCTGAAAGTGGTAGTTCAAGAACTTGCTCACGTTTTGCGCTTACTGCTGTTACCTCCTTACCGGTTAATCCATTTTGAAAATCAGCCCCTCGTTTTTCATAGGAATGAAGCAACGAAATACCCTGAAGAAAGTCGGTTGGTTCCATACTCTTTAATAAAGGCCTACTGTCGAAATATTTCTTCTTCCTTCCAAGTATTTCTTTAGTTTGTGATCCATACCAGTCATCGCGCAAATTATAGCCATCTGCAGCATAGGTGGCAGTCACAAGTTCGAACACAGATAAGGCAACGCCTCCAGTGTTTACCTTTTCGAAGACCAGGCAAACAGCCTCTTTGCTATTTTCTTTTTTAAGTTCAATAATGGGGATTTCGTAATTGCGGAAACGGCTTAGTACATTTTCTCGGAATTGCATATAACGTTTTAGCTTATTCGGATCATAAGCTATTAAATCATATTCCCATTGATCTGAATTTAGGATTTGATTACAAGGAAAATAAAAAGAGTCAAATTCCTTTTGGGTAGTGCTCAAATCCAAAATGATGTTCCGACCAAAATTTTCTTTCAATTGTTTGGTCTGATCCACACCAATAATTGCATTTTCGATGTTCCCATTTCCCTGAAGCGCTTGTTCTATGTTGATATAGTAATACCGGCTGACCTCATGTTTTTGGGCGTTCCGAGTCTTAACAGCGGTCTTCAAGCAAAGAACTTGGATCAAGGATGTTAATCGTTGCTGGCCATCCAAAATTAAACGTTCGACCTTACCATTAATTTGAGATAAAACGACTCCTTCCACGGGTCGAACTTGGAATTTTGCATTTCCCCCAGTTTCCAGCAACATAATACTGCCAATTGGAAAAGATCGCCCTATGCTAACCAGCAAAGAACGGATATGATCATCGTCCCAGATCCACCCGCGTTGAAAATCAGGTAATTGGATTTTACCAATCATGATTTCGTTAAGAATGGACTCTAAGGATGTTTTTGTCGAGTCGAAATTAGCCATTTGATACTAGTCCTTTCAGGATGATATACTCAAAATTTCACCTAATAATCTATCGATTTCTTTTTCCGATTAAAGAAAGGCGCGTTCGACTTATGCTATGAAGTGGCGTATTGAACGCACCGCTCAGACTTCCCCTTTCCCCCCAAATTCCGTTCTCTACCATCCACTTGCCCGCCCTAATAATCTTCATAATAACACCTTACACGCGCATACTGGCGAAAACCTCGATCATGGCAATTGCATTCCGCTGCCATAAAGCAAAGCTTTTACGTTTCCTAGAGGACTCACAAGTTTCTACCGTAAAATAATAAGGGCTTTCTTCATTGGATATATCGAGATTATACGATAATATCCTATTCGGTCAGGCATGCTTTGTAAAGATTAAAATGCCTCTTCACGATAAAGGTCGAATGTACCTTCTGCTTCTTGGGACAGGTATGCGAATCCGTTACGAATAACTCATTAATGAATAACATTCTCCCTTCACGTCTCACCCCATTTCCTCCCCTTGCTATAATGGACTCAGGTGAGTGCCATGAAAACATTGGAGCAATTGCTCGATGAACACACCACGCCGGGCCGCTTTGTTGAGCGGCTGGAAGACGGCGTTGTGCGCTGCTGGTCGTGCGCGCACCGCTGCCTGATCAAGCCCGGGCGGCGCGGCATCTGCGGCGTGCGTTTCAACCGCAGCGGCGAGCTGCGCGTGCCGTGGGGCTACGTGGCCGGCGCGCAGGTGGACCCGGTGGAGAAGAAGCCCTTTAACCACCTGCTGCCGGGCAGCAACGCCCTCACTTTTGGCATGCTGGGCTGCGACTTTCACTGCGACTTCTGCCAGAACTGGGTCAGCTCGCAGGCGCTGCGCGACCCCGCCGCGCGCAGCTACGGTCCGTCCATCCAGCCGGCCTCGCCGGAGGGGCTGACGGCGGCGGCGCGGCGTTACGGCGCGGACCTGATCGTTTCGTCGTACAACGAGCCGCTGATCACGGCCGAGTGGGCCGAAGATGTGCTCCGGGTGGCGCAGGCGGCCGGGCTGCGCTGCGCGTTTGTTTCCAACGGCAACGCCACGCCCGAGGTGCTGCGCGCGCTGCGCCCGGTGCTGACTGCCTACAAGGTGGACCTCAAGTGCATGCGCGACAAACAGTACCGCCAGTTGGGCGGGGTGCTGCAGCACGTGCTGGATACGATCCAGGCGGCGCGCGAGTTGGGCCTGTGGGTGGCGGTGGTGACGCTGGTCATTCCGGGCATGAACGACAGCAGCGAGGAACTGTGGGACGCGGCGCGCTTTTTGGCCGGGGTCTCGCGCGA
>CALGUJ010000338.1 GCA_937902055.1 uncultured Pelolinea sp. | reverse complement strand
CCATGGAACTTTGTGACCTTTCCGCAATCGAAACACGCAATCTGATCCTGGAGAAAAAGGTTTCCGCGCAGGAAGTGCTTGAATCCAGTCTGGCGCGCATCGCAGCGGTGGACGGCCGCCCCGGCTCGTTGGAAAGCGGCGCCGAAACCGATGAGGATGCCAAGCGCGTGCATGCCTTCATCACGCGCACCAGCGAGCGCGCCCATGAACTGGCTGCCGCGGTGGATCGCAAGATCGCCGCAAACGAAGACCCCGGCCCCCTGGCGGGCATCCCCTTCACAGTAAAAGATATCTTCTGCGTGAAAGGCACGCCCTCCACGGCGGCCTCGCGCATTTTAGCCAACTTCAACGCGCCCTACACGGCCACCCCGGTGGAGCGCATGATTTCTGCCGGCGCGGTCATGTTAGGCAAGGTCAACTTGGACGAATTCACCTATGGTTCTTCCAACGAATCCTCCGCTTTCCAGCCTTCCCCGCGCAACCCTTGGAACACCGCGCGCGTGCCGGGCGGCTCCTCCGGCGGCAGTGCCGCTTCGGTGGCGGCAGGCGAGGCGCAGCTCTCGCTGGGCACCGACACAGCCGGCTCCATCCGCCAGCCGGCGGCCTTCTGCGGCGTGGTGGGGCTCAAGCCCACCTATGGGCGCGTCTCGCGCTACGGCCTGATCGCCTTCGGTTCCTCGCTGGACTGCCCCGGCCCGCTAGCGCGCAGCGCGGTGGACGCCGCCCTCATGCTCAATGCCATCGCGGGGGCGGACGCACACGATGCCACCGCGGCCGCGGTGGACGTGCCGGATTACCTGGCAGCGCTCGAAAAGGACATCAAGGGCAAACGCATTGGCCTTTCGCCCGATTATTTCCAGATCACCTTCCCACAGGCGGACGGCAGCTATGCCCAGCAGCCCGTGCCGGAAGAAATGCGCGCGGCGGTGCTGCGCGCCGTCGATATCTACCGCGCGTTGGGCGCGGAGATCGTCGAGGACGTGCCCATGCCCAACACGCGCTACGGCATCCCGGTGTATTTCGTGATCAGCCGCGTGGAAGCCGCCTCCAACCTGCACCGCTACGACGGCGTCAAGTACGGCCACCGCACCCGGCAGGCGGCCAAAGAATTGCAAGACCTCTACCGCAAATCGCGCGGCGAAGGTTTCGGCTTGCAGCCCAAGCTGCGCATCCTGATGGGCATGTACGTCAGCGCGGCGCAATACAGCGAACAATACTATAAACGCGCCTTGCGCGTGCGCACGCTCATCCGCCGTGATTTCGAAGAGGTTTTCGACCCGCACGGAAAATACCGCCTGGACGCCCTGCTGACCCCCACCACCCCCACCAGCGCCTTCCCCATCAAGGACGTGTACGGCGATACGGTGCTGATGCAGTACGCCGACCAGTTGACCGTGCCGGCCAACCATGCTGGCGTGCCGGGCATCTCTTTCCCCGGTGGATTGGATAAGGACGGCCTGCCGATCGGGTTGCAATTGCTGGGGCCGGACTTTTCCGAAGCCGGCCTGCTGCAACTGACGCATGCCTACGAGCAGGCCAGCGCCGAGGCGGAGTGGCGCGCCCAACGCCCCGCCGTCCTGGAGGTGAAATAACATGACCGCCTACGAAGCCGTGATCGGGCTGGAAACGCACATCCAGCTCAACACCCTCACCAAGATCTTCTGCGCCTGCAAAGCCGATTCCTGGGAGGACGCCCCCAACAGCAACATCTGCCCGGTGTGCACCGGGCTGCCGGGCGTGCTGCCCGTTTTGAACGAACACGTGGTCGAGAAAGCCGTGCTGCTGGCCGAGGCCATGCACGCCGAGGTGCAGCCGGTTTCCTACTTCGACCGCAAGAACTACTTCTACCCCGACCTGCCCAAGGGGTATCAAATTTCGCAGTTCGACATGCCCATCGCGCTGGGCGGCAGCCTGGAACTGCCCATCCCGGCGGCGGCCGACCCGCAGGGCAAGGGCTACGTGCGCACGGTGCGCATCCACAAGCTGCACATCGAGGAAGACGCCGGCAAGACCAAGAACGACGGCCGCGAGCGCCAGGTGGATTTCAACCGCTGCGGCGTGCCTCTTGTGGAAATGGTCACCGAGCCCGACCTGCGCACAGCCGACGAAGCCGCGCAGTACCTGATCCGCCTGCGCCAATTGCTGCGCTGGATCGGCATCTCCGAAGCGGACATGGAAAAAGGCCACCTGCGCTGCGACGCCAATGTCTCCATCCGGCCGGTCGGCGCCACGCACCTGAACGAGAAGACCGAGATCAAGAACGTCAACTCCATCGATTCCGTGCGCGAGGCCATCCGCAAGGAGATCGAGCGCCAGACGCGCGAGGTGGAGGAAGGCAACGCCATCAAAGCCTGGACGCTGGAATGGGATCAGGACGCGGGCGTGCTGCGCAAGATGCGCTCCAAGGAAACCGAAGCCGATTACCGCTACTTCCGCGAGCCGGACCTGCTGCCGCTGCGCATCAGCGCGGAATGGAAAACCGCCATCCTAGCGGGCTTCCCCGAGCGCCCGCTGGAGCGTCGCGCGCGCTTCATGCGCGATTTTAACTTGCCGGAATATGATGCGGACATCCTCACGCTGGAACGCGCGCTATCGGAGTATTTCGAAGCAGCCGTGAAAGCCTACGGCGGCGATTCCAAAAAGGTCTCCAACTGGCTGATGAACGATGTGCTGCGCATGGTCAACGAGCAGGGCCTCAACCCGGCTGAAATGCGCCTGACCCCGCAATATTTGGCGGAGCTGCTCAAGCTGGTGGACGCGGGCGCCATCAACATCACCACCGGCAAAGCCCTGCTGCAGCAAGTGCAGGACAGCGGCAAAGCCCCCGCGCAATTGGTCGAGGAACAGGGGCTGGCGCAAGTGCGCGACGACGCGGCCATCCGCGCCGTCTGCCAAAAGATCATCGAGGACAACCCCAACGAAGTAGCGGCCTACCGCGGCGGCAAGGAAACCTTGATGGGCTGGTTCGTGGGGCAGGTGATGCGCGAGATGCGCGGTAAAGCGGATGCCAAGCTGGCGAAGGACGTGTTGGCGGAATTGTTGAAATAAGAGAATTCTCGTCGGATTGAGCTAGGCGAAACCCAACAATCGTTTTCTATCCGCGCTGCGTTGCGAGATAAGCTTTCAACATCTCCAGCGCTTTCAGCGCGGTTTGCAGCTTGATCTCTTCGCGCGTGCCGCCGAAATGGCAAAGCTGTGCGTCCTCGATCTCCGCGCTGCTGAAACCGATCCAAACCATCCCGACCGGCTTTTGCGGCGTACCGCCGCCAGGCCCGGCAATGCCGGAAGTGGCCACTCCCACCAGCTTTTCCAGTGGTTGAACGTGCGCGAATGCCCCCCTCGCGCCGCGCGCCATCTCGAGCACGGTTTCGCGGCTGACGGCGCCGAAGGCGGCCAGTGTTTCCGGCCGCACGCCCAGGAATCGCTGCTTGGCTTCGTTGGAATAGGTAATGAAGCCGCCCAGGTAGTAATCGGATGAACCGGGCACATTGGTGATCAGGTGCCCCAGCAGACCGCCGGAGCAGGATTCGGCGGTTGCCAGGCAGCGTCCCTGCGCTTGCAGCAGACTGCCGATCAGGTTGCCGGAAGAACGTGGTTGATCCATAAACTGGATTATAATCAAATCCGTTATTTTTAATCCCAATAAATACGGCCTGAATTATCCTGATTTGTCTCTAGCCTTACCCGGTTTTTCCTATGTTATGATATTTCCTTTGAGGATGGAATGGACGAAAAACGCGCATCGCAGGATGCATTGAATGACAACCCGTCTCCCCGCCGTACGCCCGACCCGGCAGAAGAGCGTCCGCAGCTTCTAAAAGGCTGGGATTATGTCTGGGAGCGCATCACGCGCCTGGGCTTGGGCGACGTGGCGCTGCGCGTGGGTTCGGCCATGGTGACGATTGCCCTGATCGGTCTGATCATCTGGGTGATGAAAGGTTTTTTCCTGGGCGGCGAAATGTCCATGAATGCCGCGGCGCCCCTGCAATTCGGCGGTTCAGAGGATGAAGGCATACCCTTGCCTTCTTACGCCGGTTCAGCACCGATCGAGGGCTTGTCCCGTTCGGTGGAAACCCATACCGACGCCGATTCCCCTTCACGCTATGAATTTGTGGAATACCAGGTTCAGACCGGCGATTCCATCTACGCTATCGCCGAAAAATTCGGACTAACGCCTTCCACGATTTTGTTCTGCAATTACAACACGCTCTATGACAACCCGGCCTTCATTTCTCCCGGGGAGGTGCTGCAAATTCCGCCTACCGACGGCGTGCTTTATACCTGGAACGAGGGAGACGGCTTGAACGGTGTGGCCAACGGGTTAAACGTCACTCCCGAGGCGATCATCGACTGGCCGGCCAACAATTTGAGCGCCGACACCATCGGCGATTACGCCCATCCCAATATCGCTGCCGGCACGCAGATTTTCGCGCCCGGAGGTACGAAAGTGTTCACCGATTGGACAACGGCCTTGTTCACGCGCGATGAAGCCGCTACGTCGTCATCGTTGTGGGGTCAAGGCAAATGCGCGGCAGTTATCGGCGGTTTTACCGGAACCGGCACCTACGAATGGCCGACTTCCGACCACTACATTTCCGGGTATGAATACTCCCCGGAGACCAATCACTGGGGCATCGATATCGGTGGTAAAACCGGCAACCCGATCTACGCCACCGACAGCGGCGTGGTGGTGTATGCCGGCTGGAATGACGTAGGCTACGGCAATGTGATTGCCATCGACCATGGCGAGAACGCGGATGGCAAAACCGTGCAGTCCGTTTACGCCCACCTGAGTTCCATCGCTGTCGGCTGCGGTACGTCCGTTTACCAGGGTGATATTATCGGCTACATGGGCAGCACCGGCAGATCCACCGGCCCGCACTTGCATTTCGAGTTGATTATCGGCAGTTTTAAAGCCAACCCGCATGCTTATTTGGGTGAATAATCCCCGCGCGCCCGTATATAGTCGGCGTGAGCGGATATAATCATTTAAGCATAAACAAGGAGGCGGCTATGGAATTCCTTTCGGACGCGCGCCCCTCTCCCATCGCCGGCACCTGGTACGCCGGCAAGGCGGACGCGTTGTCCCGCCAGATGGAGGCATTTTTCGGGGCTGTGAAATTGAAAAAAGAAGACCTGCCGGGGCGGGTGCTGGGTTTGATGGTGCCGCATGCCGGCCATCGTTATTCGGGTCAGACAGCCGCCTACGGCTACCAGGCCGTGGCAGACAGCCCGCGACAATTGGTGGTGATCCTTTCACCGCTGCATCAATTTTTTCCTGATGATTTCGTCACCACCGCGCACGCCGCCTATCAGACGCCGCTGGGCGAAGTCCGGGTGGCGCAGCCGGAATTGCAACAATTGAACCGGTTGTTGGACGAAAGTGAAATGGCGCTAACCCAGGTTGCCCGCGATGGGGAGCATTCACTCGAAATCCAATTGCCCTTTCTGCAATACCTTTGGAAAACTCCTTTCGACCTGCTGCCGGTGATGATCCGCACTCACGAAAACAATAAACTGGAAGCTTTTTCGGCGGCGTTGCAGCAAACCATCGGGGGAATGGACGCGCTGGTGATCGCCAGCACGGACCTTTCGCACTTTTTCCCGCACCTTACCGCTCAAATGTTGGACGCGGAGACGCTGCGGCGCGTGCGGGATTTCAACCCGCAGGCGGTGCTGGAAGGTGATTTCGATCAAAGCGCCCCGGCTTGCGGGTCGGGCGCCGTTGCGGCTATGTTGTACGCTACCCGCTCAATGGGGGCGGATAAAGTCCAAATATTAAATTACAGCACCTCGGCGGAAGCCACCGGCGACGAGAGTTCGGTGGTCGGCTACGGCGCCGCGGCCGTATTGAAGACGAAATAAGAGGATCCTGAGAGAATGTCCCTCTTTGCCCGGGTTGCCGTTCACGTGCCTGCTGTCAGGGATGTTTTCGATTACCAGGTGCCGGATGTCTTTCAATCCCGGCTGGCGCCCGGCTGGCTGGTTGAGGTTCCGTTTGGCAGCCAGATGGTGCAGGGCATTGTCCTTTCGCTGGAGAAAACCAGCAGCGTTATTGAAACTCGGCCGGTCAGCCAACTCCTGGAAGAGGCGCCAGTTTTAACCGCGGCGCAGCTTCAATTGGGGCAATGGCTGGCGCAGCAATATTTTGCCCCGTTATCGGCTTACTTATTCGCCATGCTGCCGCCCGGCCTGGGGCAGCGCGCGGACACGCTGTTTGAGCTTAATCCTCAAGCTCCCGCCAACGCCGGCGAGCTTTCACCCTTGCAGCAAAAAATCCTTGATCGATTGAAAAGCAAAGGTACGCAGCGCGCCCGCCAATTGGATCGGGCTTTTGCCCACGTGGATTGGCGCGCGGCGGTGCGTTCGCTGGGCAGGCAGGGATATCTCCATTCGCAGCCATTGCTGCCCAAGCCGGCAGTCAAAGCCCGGCAGATCCGTTCCGTAAAGGCGGTGGTATCCGCTTCCCGTCTCGAATCATTGACGGATGAATTGGGGCGGCCGGATACCGCGGCTCACAACCGGCGGCTGGAAGCGCTGCGCTTGTTGGTGCGGGAAAATAAAGAGGTGGACGTTTCCTGGATATATGCCGCTTGCGGGGCGAATGCCGCCGACCTGCGTTTTCTGGAAAAGCTGGGGATGGTGCGTTTTGGCGGGCAGGATGTTTTGCGGGATCCTCTGGCCGGGAAAAAGTTTGAACTGGCAGCCGCGCCGAAATTGACTGACGACCAGGAAAAGGCCTGGCAATCCATCCGCGAGGTCATGCGGTCCGGCCGTTTCGATCAACCGGTCTTACTGCATGGCGTGACCGGATCAGGCAAAACCGAGTTATACCTGCGCGCGATCGACGCAGCGCTGCAAGCCGGAAGGCAAGCCCTGGTGATCGTCCCGGAAATTTCCATGACCCCGCAAACCATCGAACGCTTCATGGCGCGCTTCCCCGGGCAGGTTGGCGTGGTCCATTCGAAATTATCGCCCGGCGAACGTTATGACACCTGGCGCAGGGCGCGCGCCGGCGATTTTTCCATCGCGGTCGGCCCGCGCAGCGCGTTGTTCACACCCTTCCCGAACCTCGGCGCGATCATCTTGGACGAATGCCACGACGATTCTTTTTATCAGACCGAAATGGGGCCGTATTTCCATGCCGTGAAGGCAGCCATCGCCCTGGGGCGGAATAATGGAGCTTTGGTGATCTTGGGATCGGCCACCCCGACGGTGGATTTGTATTTCCAGGCACAACAGGAGAACTGGCCGCTGATCGAGTTGCCCAGGCGCATTCTCGCCTTTCAACCAAAAGAAAACCCGGGCGAGATTGAAACACAACCCTTGCCGCCAACGCAAGTGATCGACATGCGCGCGGAATTGAAGGCCGGGAACCCCTCCATTTTCAGCCGCGCGCTGCAAAGCGCGCTTACAGAAACCTTGCGCAGCGGGCAGCAAGCCATTCTGCTGTTGAACCGGCGCGGAAGCGCTTCCTACGTGTTTTGCCGCGATTGCGGCCAGGCGCTGCGCTGCCCGCGCTGCGATTTGCCGTTGACTTACCACCGCAATCCGCCGGGGCTGGTTTGCCATGCCTGCGGATACACCCGCAAGCTGCCGGAAAAATGCCCGCAGTGCGGCAGCCGGAAAATCAAGCAATTTGGATTGGGCACCGAGAAAGTGGAAGCGGAATTGCAGCGCGAATTTCCATCCGCGCGCCTGCTACGCTGGGACGCGGACACGTCCAAAGGCAAGGGCAGCGAAGAGATCATCCTGGCGCATTTTAAAAAACACAATGCCGATATTCTGATCGGCACGCAGATGCTGGCCAAGGGGCTGGATTTGCCGTTGGTGACACTGGTGGGGGCGGTGCTGGCCGACGCGGGTTTGAACTTCCCTGATTACCGCACTTCCGAACGCGCTTTCCAATTGTTGACACAGGTAGCCGGGCGGGCTGGGCGCAGCGCCCTGGGAGGCCATGTGATCCTCCAGACTTTCCAACCTGAAAATTATGCCATCCGCTTTGCTGCGCAGCACGATTTTGCCGGTTTTTACCGGCATGAATTGGCCGAACGCCGCCGTTTGAATTATCCGCCCTTTACCCGCATGGTGCGCCTTGAGGTGCGTGATACGGATAACCGCGCTGCCCATGTCAGGGCGCAGGGGCTGGCGGGCCGCCTGCAGAATGCCATCCTTCAAAGCGGCGACCGGACCCTGGCCCTCAGCGGGCCATTGCCGCCGTATTTTGCCAGGCGCGGCGGGTATTACCGCTGGCAGATCATCCTGAAAGGCAGCCAGCCGGGAAAGATTTTGCGGGATTTTGACTTAACCGACATCATAGTTGAGGTCGATCCACCCAGCTTACTGTAGCGCGGGCAGCCTCCCCAATCCTTAAGCAATATCATCCCGAGCTGTTTTTCGCGAAGGATCTCGACCGGCATGCAGGATTCCTCTCTCTCACAGATATTTACCATGAAGCTAAGAATAAAGTAATAAAAAGGTTATAAGGAAACAAGGGATTGCTTCGGTTGGCGCAGGCCAACCTCGCAACAACTAATTTTGATGGAGGGGATTGAAAACTCGCTGTTATATTTTTACCCCTCGGTTTTGTCTTTTTTAACAATGCCTTCTTTCCAGGCAAACACCGCCACCTGGGTGCGGTCGGCGAAATGCAACTTGCTCAGGATATTGCTGACGTGGCTCTTGACCGTTTTCTCGCTGATCACCAGTTGCCCCGCGATCTGCGCGTTGGAAAGACCCCCGGCGATCAATTCCAGCACTTCTTGTTCGCGGTTGGTCAATTGCATATAGGCTTGCATGGTTTCATTGGCATCATCGCGGTATTCGTGCATCAGGCGCGCGGCGACTTTTGAATCCAGGATAGCCTCTCCCCGCGCCGCGGATTTGATCGTTTCGGCTAATTCTTCCGGGTCGATGTCTTTGAGCACGTAGGATAATGCCCCGGCTTTGATGGCCGGGAAGATGTTGGAGTCTTCATGGTAGGAGGTCAGGATGACCACCTTGGAACGCGGGCTCACCTGGCGAACACGCCAGGTAGCCTCCACGCCATCCATGCCGGGCATGATCAGGTCCATCAACACCACATCCGGCGCGAGCTGCTCGGCCAGTTTCACGCCGTCGCTGCCCGAATCCGCCTGGCCGATCACGTCGATATCGGCGATGGTCTCGAGATATGCGCAAATGCCATCGCGCACGATCTTGTGGTCATCCACGATCAACAGGGTGATCGCATCTCTATTTTTCATTTCGGCCTCCATTGGGTTGATTCTCATATGGGAATTTTAACGTGAGCGTGGTTCCGCCGGGACCGGAATCCACGTCCAACTCGCCATGGTTTTCCGCCACTCTTTCGGCGATGGAACGCAGCCCCAGCCCCTTTTTCACGCTTTCAGGGTCGAAACCGGTGCCGTTGTCACTCACCTGCAATTGAATGGCTTCCGGCAGATAATCCAGCGTCAGGCTGGTGGCGGTGGCTTTGCTATGCCGGGCGATATTGGAAAGAGCTTCCTGGGTGATGCGGAAAATGGATTGCTCGACCTCTGTGGGGATTGCGCGTTTCTTTCCGCGTGTGCGGTAAACCACCGAAATGGCGCTGTTCTTCTCCCAAACTTTCACGTATTCTTTCAAGGCCAGTTCCAGATCCTGATTTTCCAATTGAACCGGCATCAGGGTGTAAATCAGCGTGCTCAATTCGTTGCGGGCCTGTTTGGCCAAATCAGCCGTCACCTGCAACTGCTCGGCCGCTTTATCAGGATTGGATTTGATCAGCGACTTGATCGCGCTCAGGTTCATTGAGAGGGAGAATATTTCCTGTTTTACGCTGTCGTGCAAATCACGGGCGAAGCGGTTGCGTTCTTCAAGCACTGCCAGCATCTTTTTGCTCTCGATCAATTCTTCCAATTGGCCGACCATCTGGTTCAAGGCTATGGATAGTTCGCTGATTTCGTCGCCTTCCCTGACGTTATCGATGCGGGAGAAATCCCCTTTTCCCCAGCGGCTGGTGAATTCAATCAATTTCCTGATGCGGGTGGTAAAACTGCCGGCCAGCAAGCTGCCGAACACAAACCCGACAACGACCGAGGTGACCAAAAAAATGGGCAGGTCGGGCAGAAATCCCTCCAGAGCGGCAACCAGTTCCTCTTTTACCCTCGGGGCGGCAATGCGCATGAACACGATCGCCTTCATTTCCCCGGCTTCGATCAAAGGAAAAGCAAGCGAGGCATATAGCGAATTGGTGTTGGCGTAAACCACCGAGGTTTGCGCGCCGGACAAGATGGTCTGCACTACCTCATTTTCGTCGCTCCCCAGGGAATCCGCCAATTGCGTGTAGCGCGGGAACTCATCCGGCGCATCCGAACCGAGGATCAAGCCCTGCGGGCTGGCGATCACCAGCCGGCTTTTTTCGCGGCTGAAAGGAACGGGCTTGGACTCGAACAGGTTGGTGCGCTGCGCTGGCATTTCCTTTTGCGGGTATTCCATAAAGCTGCTTTGTTCGGGTTGGGAGCCGTCCGGTTTTTCCATGCGCGGGTTGGATTGCAGGAAGGACTTATTGTTCATAATCCATGCGTCAATGGCTTCCTCGTCAACCGGCGCATCCAACGCGCTGCTCAACCCCCGGCCGGCTTCGTTCAGGGAACGTGCGGTGTTGGTGATAAAAAAGGGATTAGAAAAAGAATTGCGGTTATTGGAAATCAGCACCAATAATTCCACCAGGAAAAGCATGATCAACGTGGCGGCCATATACGTGAAAGTCAACTGCCACTGGATTTTCTGCAAGTTTCTGAAAGTCTTTTTCATGC
>CALGUJ010000337.1 GCA_937902055.1 uncultured Pelolinea sp. | reverse complement strand
ATGCCCGGTTGGAGGACTATCGCGTGAATACCGAAACCTGGCCGGCCCTGGTCACTGCGCCCTCCGGCAGGGTGTATTCCTGCCAGAGTGTGACAGGTATGGATTAGGATAAATTGTTTTTGCGAGCGATGCGGAGCATCGCGAAGCAATCTTCGAAGCGCATTGCGGGAGCTATGCGCTGAGATGCACTATCGATGGCGACTTCAGGTCGCCTTCGATAGTGTATAACGACGCCATGAGATCGCTTCGTCGCTTGTCCTCAGCGCAGCGTAGGGCTTCGCTCCCTCAGGATGACAATTAGTGTCATTCTGAACGAAGTGAAGAATCTCGTAGCCCTCTGCGGGAGCAGAGGGCGGAGATGCACCGTCGTTTGAGGCGTCCTGCCGAGAAACGACGGGGTATCGTACAAAATCTCGGCTAAATTAATGGAATACTCTTTTCTTGAGTTTTTTTAGAAATCTAGCCGAGATCCTTCGCCCGCTGCGTGGGCTCAGGATGACAGCTGTTATAAACTTTTCTCTGCTAGCTCATCCGCTCGCGTTTCTTCATCTCCAGCCACTCCGAACTGGCCAGCACGCGGCTGAGCGCCCTGGCCGGTAAATCCATGATCTGTCCGTTTTGGAAAAAATCGAAATTAAAAAATGTTTTGTCGCCGCTCTTCAGCCCCGGCACGGGCATCAGGCGCGCGGTCAGCGGCTTGTCCAGCCGCAGCGACAAAGAGCAAATATCCATCAACAGCGGGGTGATCATCTCCGCGCTCACGTCGCCCGGCAGCGGCACGGTATCCAGCCCCGTCCCGCATACCGCCGAATAGAGCAGCAGATCCTTGATGGTGAATTGCGCGTTCTCGGTGCGCGCCGCCAGCGTGCTGTCTTCCAGCACCGGCATCATCAATCCGTTGTATCCGGTGCGCTTCCAGCTTCCCTGGTCCAAAGCATTGGCCAGCAGGGCGGCTGCTGTCAGGCTTCCCAGGTAGCCGATCGACGGGATGCCGACCTTTTCGAAGGCCTGTCCCAGCGAGCACCAATCCTCCGGGAAGGGCGCCAGCGAAAAATCAAAGCCTTTGAATACGACGCCGAATTTCTTTTCGGCAGCATGGGCAATCGGCTGCAAAACCTCGGCTGCCGCGTTCAGCGCGCTTACCAGTTCCGCGCTGCCCTCGCTGGCGCTTGAGGCATTTTCGAAAGCGCTCACCGCCGCATCGGCGCATTGCATGGCCAGCGCGAACGCTGGCTCGTGGTTGTAGCTGTAAGATGCCGGGAAAAAGGGTGTGAACGGCCGTACGTGGCTCATCGCGCAAAAATGCAGGTTGGCGAAGCCGTCCGGCGTGATGGTCGCGCAATCCGTGATGATCCTGGCGCAGGCTTTCACCGCCGCGTTCGAAATGCCGCGGTTGTGATGCGTCATGATCCCGCCGCAGAAAACGTTCTGGGTGGCTTTCAGGATTTCCGGGACCAGTTCGAATTCTTCGGGGTGCGATACACGCGCCGGGCCGATCGCCAGGTAAGTGAAGTCGTGTTCGGCTGCGGTGTTCTCCAGCGCGGTGATTTTTTCCACGGTGGTTTTAGGTTCAGTGTACATGCCGAAAGGCACGGTGGCCAGCCGGGTGGTCTGCACTTCCCAGCCGAGCTTGACGAATTCGTCCTGGCAAAATTCACGCAGGCGCGTAAAAGTTTCCAGAGTTTCCGCAAAAGCCTTGCTGTTGGGGTTGGCAAAACAGGTGATGGAACGGATCTTCATTGTATTTTCCTCTGGCGGTAGACTTCGTACATTAAAATGCTGGCGGACATGGCGGCGTTCAGCGATTCATTGTGCGCCTGCATGGGGATCGAAACGGTGCAGTCGGCGATCTGCCGGATCGCGGCTTCGGCGCCGAAAGCTTCGTTGCCAATTATAAGGCAAAGCGGTTGGCTGAAATCCGCTTCCCAACTGCTTTTCCGGCCTTGCGCGTCTGCCAGGCAGATTCGCAAGGGTTCTCCTGCGCCGTGCTTGCAGATTTGCTCGATCTGCGCGGCGTCCATGAAATCCACCGGCAGCTTGAATTGCGCGCCCATGCCCGAGCGTAGCGCCTTGGGCGAGAAAGGATCAGCGCTGCCGGGGGTCAGGATGACCTCGGCAAAGCCGAAGGCGCACGCGCTGCGCAGGATGGTGCCCAGGTTGCCTGGGTCGCGCATTTGGTCCAGCACCAAAACCGGCTCGCGCCCGGTTTGGCCGGAAAAGGGCTTCTTTTTGAAAACGATCAGCAGCCCCTGCGGGGTTTCGGTGTCGGAAACCCGCTCGAGCAGCCCGCTTTCGATCTCTTCCACCGCCGTTTGCCGGGGATCGATGCGTCCGATCAATTCCCGGCCGCGCTCCGTAAGTCCCGTGCTGAACAGCGCCAGGCTGGGGCGGAACCCCGCTTCCAGAGCTTCTTCCGCCAGGCGCACGCCTTCCACCACGAATTCGCCTGCCTGGTCGCGATGTTTTTTATTCGCCAGCAGATCGCGCACGCGCTGTATTGAGGGGTTCTTGATGGACGTGATCATTTCAATCCTGCTCGAAAGCGCTGCTGAAAGCGTCTGTGAAGGCTTTCAGCGTGGGATCGTCGAACAGGGCGATCGTAACCGATTTAAGCCCGGATTCGGCATGGTTGTCGAAATAAGCCGGGATGCTTTTCATGAATAGCGCAGCGGCCAGCTCTTTGGGAA
>CALGUJ010000336.1 GCA_937902055.1 uncultured Pelolinea sp. | reverse complement strand
TGCGCCCGATCAACTCGGTGGTGGACGCCACCAACTACGTCATGCTGGAAGCCGGACAACCACTGCACGCCTTCGATTACGACGTGCTGGTGAAACGCGCCGGCGGCAAGACGCCCACCATCATCACGCGCACCGCTGAAAAGGGAGAGAAATTGACCACCCTCGATAGCGTCGAGCATACCCTGGAAGATTACACCGTGTTGGTGGCTGACACAGCCGGCTCGCTCTCCATTGGCGGCATCATGGGCGGCGAAGAAAGTGAAATCCGGCCTGATACAACCAGCATCTTGTTGGAAGGCGCTTCCTGGAACTTCATCAATCTGCGCCGATCTCTGAAATACTTGCGCATCAATTCGGAAGCCGGTTACCGCCTGTCACGCGGCGTACACCCTACCCTGGCGGAAATCGGGGTGCGTTTATGCCTGCGGCGCATGTTGGAATGGAGCGGTGGATTGTTGTCGGAAGGGCTGGTGGATGCCTACCCGCAGCCCTACCAGGACCCGCTGGTAACGGTCACGCCCGCGGATGTCACGCGCCAGTTGGGCATCCAGCTTTCCGCGGAGCAGATTGCTGCTTATCTGCGGCGGCTGCAGTTTGAATGCGAGGTGAAAGACGGTCAGGTCTTCGCCAAGTCCCCCTCCCACCGCATGGATATCGGCGAGGGGGTGATCGGCAAGGCCGACGTGATCGAAGAAGTGGCGCGGCTGCATGGATACGAAAATATCCCGGCTCTCATCATCGCCAGCGAACTGCCTCCGCAGCGGCCCAATCCGGTGGAAGAGCGCCTGCAATTCTTCCAGGACACGTTGGTGAGCCTGGGGCTGCAGGAAGTGATCAACTACCGCTTCACCAATCCCGATCAGGAAAACCGGATTTACCCGGCGGATGCCAAACCGGAAAACCAGCGCTACGTGGAGCTGCAGAATCCCATCGCGGTTGAAAAGCGCATGCTGCGCCGCAGTCTGCTGGCCAGCCTGCTGGACACACTGGAGCGCAACGTCCGGCTGCGCGAGCGGTTGGCCCTGTTCGAGATCGGCCCGGTATTCCTGCCCGACGACAGCCGGCAGCTTCCCGATCAACCCTTCCGCCTGGCAATCGCCATGAGCGGCTTGCGCCATCCGCGCGCCTGGGATCGTAAAAGCACTGAAAAGCTGGATTTCTACGATCTGAAAGGCGTGGTGGACGCGCTGCTTTCCGCCCTGCACCTGGAAGATGTGAAATTCGAACCGGACACCCACCCCACTTTCCATCCGGGCAAGTGCGCGCGGTTGATCGTTTCCGGCGAGCCGGTGGGCTGGCTAGGCGAGTTGCATCCGCAAGTGTTGGAGCAGTATGACTTCAGTGACGCCGCGGTGCTGGCTGCCGACCTGGATATGGAAAGGTTGTACCAGCTCAGCCCTAAAAGCTTCAACGCCGCACAGATCACGGCTTTCCCGCCGGTCATCGAAGACCTGGCCATGATCGCGCCGGAGGCAGTAGCCTCGGCGGAAATCGTGAACCTGATCCGTAAAACCGGCGGATTCCTGCTGAAGAACGTCGAGCTGTTCGATATCTTCCGCGGCGAGCAGATCGGGGCGGGCAATAAAAGCCTGGCCTACCGGCTCACCTACCAGGCTCCCAACCGCACCCTGACCGATATAGAAGTCGGCAAACAGCGCGAACGCATCATCAGCCAACTGGAAAAGGAATTGGGAATCAAGGTGCGTAAAGCCGCCTAGATTACGCCACTGTTCTTTCACGCCAATTCAGGCACCTTGTGAGCAAAAACCGCCCGCAAGGTGCCTTTTACATGTTCCGCTTTTCGGTATTAGACATTAAAATGGTATCCTGCACGATCAAACCGGACGAAGAAAACAATTTGAATACACAAACCCGCGCCGAATTCGACCAGTATGCCCGCGATTATTTCCGGGAGATGTCCCATCCCCTCAGGGATTTGATCGATCCTCGAGGGCATTACTTTATCGAGTTGAAAGCCCGCATCCTTGAAAAAATCGCGCGGCGGCATTTTGGGGAAGACCGCAGCATCCGCCTGGTGGACGTGGGCACCGGTTTGGGGTTATTCGAAAAATTTCTCAGCCCGGCCTTTGCCAACATCCTGGCTGTGGATCTTTCGCTGGAGATGCTCAAAGTCGCCCGAATGACCAATCCCCTAACCAGCGCGGGCAGCCTCTATTTACAGGCCAATGCCTTCCACCTGCCCGTCAAAGACGCTTCAGCCGATTTGATCTTCATGTCCTGCGTACTGCACCATTTAGAGAAAGAGGAAATCGCATTGACCCTGGCGGAACTTGCCAGGATCTGTTCTCCGCGCGGATTGATCGTCTTTTTTGAGCACAATCCCTTTAATCCTTTCACCCAATGGGTCGTCAAAACCACGCCGCTGGACAGGAACGCCCGCCTGGTCACTTTTGGCGATCTCACCCGCAAAGCGGAAAATGCAGGGATTCACATCATCGACCGCGAATTTTTTCTTTACGGCACACGTGAAGTGGACCGGATCATTGATCGATGGCTGCCTGGTCTGAACAATATACCCCTCGGGGGGCAATTTGCCCTGATCGGGAAAAAATCCGGTCATTAGACTCCGACTGCGTTGGCGTTTCTCTTATCAATCGTTCGTCACGATTGTATTTTGTAGAATATTTACTTCTATCAAGAAACAGTTGTTTCTTAGTAAAAATCAACCACAGGGCAGTAAAAGCTGCCCTGTGGTCTTTTTTCTCTTCGCTACTGTAATGGCCGTACTTTATATCGAGAGGTATCTGATCAGCATATTGGGATCGCCGCTGTTATCCACGTCGTTGCCCATGTAGATGTTGGTGCCAAGTGTCGGCCAGTTGGGATACAACGCCCCAAGATTGAAACCGCAGCCATAGTTGCCTTGCGCAATGCTGTTGGCGAGGCTGATGCTGTTGCTTTGCGTTTCGACGTGTACGCCATCCGCGTCGCTGTCTGAACCGTTGCGCAAAGCGGTGATGCCGCTCAAGGTAACCTGCGCGTTGGCCATGATCTTCAAGCCTTCGTCCTGATTGTATTGGACATTGACCGTGGTGAAGCTCACCATGCCGGCGCCTGAATCGTTATCCGCCAGAATGCCGATTTGGCCATTCTCTTTTGCATAAACCTTGCTGCCGCTGATGGACTTGTTCGAAAAGGCTTCCAGGCCATTCCCTGCGTTATTGTCAAAGTGGCTTTCGCCCATGGTGCTGGCAATGGTAATCCCGCCGGTG
>CALGUJ010000335.1 GCA_937902055.1 uncultured Pelolinea sp. | reverse complement strand
CTTAGCCGTTTAATACTGGCAAATTATACGAGTCTTTTCACGGCAGGGCAGCATTTGTGGCGGAGGATAATTATTTGGTTGAAGCAAGCTTGGCGCCGGCGCCGTGATCCGGCCGGTGCGCGGGGCGGCGGGTTTGGGAATTCGCATGCTGACGGCGCGGCATGCTTGCCAGACGCGCGCGATCCGGCGAATTCTGCGGCGGTGCCTGGTTGTAGTCGAAAGTGGACAGGCGTTCACGCTCGATCTTACGGCCGAGCACTTTTTCGATATCCCGGATCATGCCCTCATCCTCCGGCACGCAAAAGGTGAAGGCTTTGCCGGTGGCCTGGGCGCGCCCGGTGCGGCCGATGCGGTGGATGTAGGCATCCACAGTATCGGGCATGTCAAAGTTGATGACGTGGGTGATGTCCGAGACGTCGATACCGCGCGCCACGATGTCGGTGGCCACCAGCACGTCGAACCTGCCGCTGCGGAAACCATCCAGGGCGGCCTGGCGCTGGTTCTGGGACATGTTGCCTTGCAGCGCGGCGGTGCGGAAGCCTTCTTTTTCCAATTTCCGCGCCAGGTTGCGGGCGCGGTGCTTGGTGCGGGTGAATACCAGCACCCGGTTGGATTTCAGCTCTTTGAGAATGGATATGACCAGCGCGGGTTTCAGCAACTGGGGAACCGGGTAGAGCGCATGCGATACGGTCTGGGTCGGGGCGATCATGCCGATTTGCACGGTGACGGGATCGTGCAGGATGCTGTCGGCCAGCTCGCGAATTTCCGCCGGCATGGTAGCCGCGAAAAACAACGTTTGGCGTTTGGCCGGCAGGCGCTTAAGCACGCGCCGGATATCCGGGAGAAAACCCATATCGCACATGTGATCGGCTTCATCCAGAACCAGGATTTCAACGCGCGAGAGGTCGATGGCGTTTTCATTCATCAGATCCAGCAAACGGCCGGGGCAGGCCACGACGATATCCACGCCGCGCCGGATGGCCGCCAGTTGGGGCACTTTGCTGACTCCGCCGTAAACTGTCGTGCTGCGCAGGCGGGTTTGCTTGCCCAAAACCACTGCCGTTTGGTGGATCTGCTCGGCCAGTTCGCGCGTGGGCACGATGATCAGCGCGCGGACATGCCCCGCCGGGCCTGCGCCCAGCAATTGCAGGATGGGCAGCATGAAAGCGGCAGTCTTGCCGGTGCCAGTCTGCGCCAGGCCTAAAATGTCGCGTTTTTTCAAAACGACCGGGATAGCCTGCTGCTGGATGGGGGTGGGGTCGGTGTAGCCCGCGTTTTTGATACCCGCGTTGATAGACGGATTAAAAGAAAATTGTTCGAATTGCATTAAAAAAATACTCCTTGACTCTGTAGAGCCAAGGCGCACACTTGACCCGCTAGAATGGCGCGAAAAACTTCGCGATTGATATCCTGAACGTCACGTTCAGGTGGTGACAACCTTTATTATACCCATTAACCGGATTCGTGCGCCCCAATCGGGTGCGCCTGGCCTGCTCCGATTGAAAAAGGCAAAGGGGTTATATGCGAGAAAAACGGTTAGCCGCCGCTGGCTTTAAGGGCCTGTCGGACGCCATCCAGCAGGGCGGTGGTGTCCATGATGACGTTCACAAACAGAAAACCTTGTTCGATGCGCTTACGCGCAGTTTCGGGGTTGGGGCAGTAAATACCCAGCGGGACGTGATGCTTGCGCCCGGCAGCCAGGATGGTTTGCAGCGCCTCTTCCAGGATAGGGGAAGGCTGCCCGGAAAAGAAATCCAATCCCAGTGAGAGCGAAAGATCCAGCGGGCCGACCAGCACCATGTCCAGGTGAGGCGTGCTGAAAATGTCGTCCAGATGATCGAGCGCCAGCTTATTTTCCACCTGCACGGCGGCCATGACCTGATCATTGGAAGCTTTAGCATTTTCTGACGGGGTTTGGCCCCAGGTCAGGCCGGCATAAGAGGAACCGAAGGAGCGTGATCCGATGGGAGGCAGCTTGCACCAAGCAACCACCTGCGCGGCTTCTTCCCCGGAATTGACCATGGGAGCGATAATGCCGGCCGCGCCGGCATCCAGGGCGGATTTAATGTTCTCGGAGCTGGATTGCGACAGGCGCACCACCGGCTGCGGGCCGCCGGCCTCGCTGACCGCCGCCACCATGGCGACCATGTTATCCAAAGATGTGGGAGCGTGCTCCATATCGATGATCATAAAGTCCAGCGGCAGGCGCGCCAGCAGGCGCACGCTGTGAACGCTGGGGATGCCCAGCCATACCCCGCGGACGGGTTGGTTTTTACGCATTGTTTGAAGAATTTTATTTGCGGCCATAATGGGATGATTATATATGGGATCGGAGAAATGGGGAATCTGTTTTGAAATGAGAAGTCATGGGACAATCCACAGGGATCGAGGTTTATGATTTCGCGAATCCATGTCATAATCAATAAGTCAAATCAATTGAGGAGGAATGGAAATGCAATATCGGGAATTGGGACGCACCGGCTGGAAGGTTTCGGCTTTGAGTTTCGGCGCATGGGCGATCGGGGGAACCTGGGGGCCGGTGGATGAAGCCGAATCCGCCGCCGCGTTAGTACGGGCGGTGGAGTTGGGCGTTAACTTTTTCGACACAGCGGACGTTTACGGAGATGGCCGTAGCGAGCGGCTGCTGGCGAAATTGCGCAAGGAAACCCGCGAACCAATCCACATTGCCACCAAA
>CALGUJ010000334.1 GCA_937902055.1 uncultured Pelolinea sp. | reverse complement strand
TTGGCAATAGCGCCTTCATTGGATGTGGTTGCATTGAACTTGTTCCAGCCCCAAACCCAGGCGGTGAAGATGGCCAGCAGCAACCCGCCAACCGGCAGCAGGATATTCGAAGTCGTGAAATCGTAGAAGTCGAAGAAAGTCAACCCGAATACTTTGACTGCGGATAAGGTGCTGTTGGATAAAGCCGCCAGCGATCCGAAGACAGCCATGCCGGCCATCGTGGCAAAGGTGGCTTTGTTGCGCGCCATTCCCAGAGAATTCACCAGGAATGCGACTACCACTTCCACCAGGGAGATCATGGCGCCGATGGCGGCAAAAGAAGTCAGCAGGAAGAAGAGCACCATGAAGAATTTCCCGAACGGCATGGAAGCGAACACGGACGGGATGGTGATGAACAGCAGCTGCGTACCCGCCGCGGGTTCGAAACCGAAGGAAAACACTGCCGGGAAAATGGCAATGCCGGCCAGGATGGAAACCGTCAGGTCGGCCGCGACCACGCGCGCCGCATTGACCGGGATATTCTGGTTATCGCCGTAATAACTGCCGTAGGTCAGCATGGCGCCCATGCCGATGGATAGCTTGAAGAAAGCCAGGCCGAGGGCGGTAAGGATGGTGGTCGCCGTGATCTTGGAGAAATCGGGCTTGAACAGGAAGGTCAGGCCCTCCACGGAGTTCGGCAGGGTAATGCTGCGGATGCCGATGATGATCAGCAGGATCGCCAGGATGGGCAGCAATTTTTTGGTAGTGCCCTCAATGCCCTTGGTGACGCCCATGATGATGATCGCGCCCACCACGATCAGGACGATCCACTGCCAGATCAACGATTGCAGCGGATTGGTCACCAGCGAGGTGAAAACGGAAGTGGTCACCTGGGGATCAGTGGAAAGCAAACCGGAACCGAAGGATTTAAAGACGTAAGCGAAAACCCAACCGGCCACTTCGGTATAGAAAGCCATGATGAGGAACGCCGCCAGGATGCCCATCGCGCCGATGATCCACCAGATGGACTTGGGCGCCAGTTTTTTGAAGGTCGAGAATGCGTCGCTGCGGCCTTTTCTTCCAAGCGCATGTTCCGCGATCATGATCGGGTAACCCACCAAAATGGTGCAGATAATATAGATGATCAAAAATGCCGCACCGCCATTGCTGCCCGTCAGGTAAGGGAACTTCCAAATGTTTCCCAAACCGACCGCCGAACCAAGGGTGGCCATCAGCACACCCAAACCCGTCGAGAAGCGATCGCTGGTCGCACGGGCTTCTTTGTTGCCGTCTTTCATAATAACAACTCTCCTATACGATTATTTTTTAGAAAAGAAGCTCCCGTTTTCAATCCGGGAGCTTCTTTAGCTAACTACGTTCAGTTGAACTTGCAGGTCAAAAAACCTCACCGGATTTCAGCAAGGGCCGTATGTACAAAATAAATAGAGCGAGTTCAATTTCGATCAGGCGCACCATAATTGGCCCATTCTATTCCCCGCTGAGTCATCCATACATGGTAATTTGTCCTTTATTTTTCATGACTATGATAATATAAATAAAATTAACAGTTTTCATAAATATTCAGGTTAGTCGAATGATCTGCTTCGGCCGGCAGAAGAGAGGTGCACCATGTTCAAAACCATGCGCGAAGATATCCAATCCGTGTTCGATCGCGATCCCGCGGCTCGCAATGCTTTGGAAGTACTGGTCTGTTATGCCGGACTGCATGCCATCTGGGGATATCGCGTCGCGCACTGGTTTTGGAAAATTGACTTTAGGTTGCTGGCGCGCTGGATATCCCAATGCACGCGCTTCTTCACCGGGATCGAGATCCATCCGGGCGCAAGCATCGGCAGGCGTTTCTTCATCGATCACGGCATGGGGGTCGTGATTGGAGAAACTTCTGAAATTGGAGATGACGTGACCATTTATCACGGCGTTACGCTGGGCGGGGTCAGTTTTCAAAAAGGCAAGCGTCATCCAACCATCCAAAACGGCGTGGTGATCGGGGCGGGAGCCAAAGTGTTGGGCCCGATCACGGTGGGCGCCTGCAGCCGCATCGGCGCCAACGCGGTGGTGGTCAGGGATGTCCCGGAGGATTCAGTGGTGGTTGGCGTTCCCGGACACGTATCGGAAAAACAAATCCCCGATCACCTCAAGCCCGATCTCAACCACGACAAATTGCCGGATACCGTCGAACAGGCGCTGCAAGAGTTGTACACGCGCGTCAGCCGGCTGGAAAAGGCGAAAAAAAAGACCGCGTGATCGCGCGGTCTTTCGTTTTTTTTCGGCTTATTCCTGTTTGGGCGGCTGCTTCTTGTTCTTTTCCTTGCTCATGGTGCCCAACACCACCAAAGCCAACCCGGCTCCGCAGATCAGGATCAAAGCCAGCCCCATGGTCTGGCGGTCCATTCCCAATACACCCTTATCGCCTTGTTGATCGGTTTCCAGGGTCGCAGTCTCAACCGCTTGCGCGGTCTGCGCCGGAATGGGGGTGCGTGTGGGCGCGCGCGGGGTTTCGGTGGGCAGCGGCGTTTCAGTGGCTGTGGGAGCCAATTGCACCACGATCTCCTGGCCGGTGGTGATGATATCGCTTTTTAAATTATTCAGATCTTTTATTTGGTCGACCGTCACGCCGTAAGCTGCGGCAATATTCCAAAGCGCCTGCCCGCTGCCGACAATGTGCACGATGGCGCCATCTTCCCGCGGAGTGGCCACCTGCACCAACGCCACCTGGGCGGTCACCGCGGTGGTCGGGATGGTCGAAGCGACATTGGCGCCGGAACCGCCGGAGCCGTAATCGACCCCCACATCCAAAACATAGTAGATGAATCCGTCATCCGAAACGCTGACACCCGCGCCGACGGCCACCGCATCCGCGTTCAACATAACGCCCATATGGTCTTCATCCGCCCAGGTATCGTAAACCACATCCGATATCGTCGCGCTGCTGCCGCGGCCCGCCCAAGCTTCGACCACGTTCATCCCGGCGGCTATGGTATATCCTGCCGCCGCCGCCCGGTCGCGCGCGTATGTTCCACCGGCGCCGACATGGCCGTTGCAGGATGCCTGCACGCAAGTGATTGCCAGATAATCCGCCTGGGTTTGCGCGGCTGACATTAATGCGTTATCAACGGGAATTGCTGAAAGCCCGTTGTTCACGCGCAAAGCATTCACCGCCCCGATCAGATCGCCGGCAGTGGGAGTATCCGCGCGCAGCGTGCCAGTGGGCAGAATCGCCGCAATTAGCACCGACAACAGCACGATCATTTTAAGTTTGCTCATAACCGAAATTATAAATGAATTCCGCCAAGCGGGTTACTCCCCCGAAGTGCCGATCACGATCAGGATCAGGCCCAACGCGAACAGCCCAAAAAAGATCAGGAACCATAATCCCTGGTCGAAATTGAGGAAAAATCCATCTTGGTCAGCCGTTTGGGCAACCGCGGCTTGCGTGAAAATGGTTGGCTCGCGTGTAAAGGGCGCGGTCGGCGAGCCTGCAGGCGGGCTGGATGCGGTTGTGGCGGTGGCCGCCGTAGGACCGCGGATAACGATCTTTTGGCCGATGTAGATGGTATCGCCAGTGCCCAGGCCGTTCAGTTTCCGCAAGGTATCGACTTCTACACCATAATGGGTGGCGACCATCCACAGGGATTGTCCGGATTGGACGGTGTGGACGATGGAACCATCGGCTGCGGGTTTTGCCTGCTTGACCGGGGCGATATATTGGGAGACATATTGCTGGGTGGCGGCTTGTTCGCCAAAAGCCATAGTGGTTGGCTGCGGAGTCAGCCCCGCATCGCCCCAGTAAGCAGCCACGTCCAAAATGTAAAAATATTGGCCTTGGTTTTCAGACACGCCCGCCCCCACCAACTGCCCTTGCGGGTGCAGCATGGTATGCATGTGCACCTCATCCCCCCAAACCTGGTAAATCAGAGTTTCGACCGTGGCGTCCGCGGGCAGGGATGCCCAGTTCTCATTGATATCCAATCCCTCCACATACGGAAAACCGACTGCCAGCGCGCGGGCGTCCGCGTCCGTTCCGCCCGGTCCGGTATGGCCGTCCACGATAGTGGGGTACGCTCCAGCCAGGTAGTCCGTCTGCGCCTGGGCGGAGATCATCAACAATCCATCCACTGCATAAGGATCCAGGCCATAGCTGGCGCGCAGCGCGTTGACAGCCGCGATCACTTCATAGGCATTGGGCGCC
>CALGUJ010000333.1 GCA_937902055.1 uncultured Pelolinea sp. | reverse complement strand
CATAACCTGCAGATTGGCGTTATTCAAGCGCGCAAAGGAATGTTCCAGCGCTCCCACAATCTGCGCGGCTTTACGGCTGCCGGTGATTTCCGCCAGGCGTTGAATATCGCGCCGGTAATCCAGGTTGGCCAGCGGCGCGGCTTCACCCAGGGCGATCAGCAGCACGTCCCGCCAAAAAGACAACCAGTAGGTCAATTCAATCCGTAATTCCCCTTTGGCTTCCGCGCGTTCGCGCGATTTCACCAGCGATTCTGTGAATACCAGGCGCTCCAGGCGTGAAAAACCCGTCAGTTTCAGGCAATCCTCCAGGTACGCGCCGCGGGCGGCCATCAGCGTTTCATCCTCCGCCAGGCGCAGGGCATACCCCGGCCGGCCGGCGGCGATGTGAGCAATCAACTGCGCGCGTTCCGGGTCCAACTGCCGGCGTGACTGCAATTCCTGAGCCAACTCATCCAGCGGCATCGGGCGCAGCCGCAGCAGTTCGCAGCGCGAGGTGATGGTCGGCAGCAGGTTTTCGGGATCGTCGGCCGTGGCCAGCAGGATCACGCGCGGATTGGGCTCCTCGAGGGTTTTCAGTAAAGCGTTCTGGGCGCTGGCATTGGCTTCTTCAAAACGCAGCAGCAGCGCGATGCGGTAGTTACTTTCGTAAGGAGCAAGGGAAAGCATGTGCTGCAACTCACGCACCTGTTCCACTTTCAAGGTATCCCCTTCACGTTCGGATTGCAGGATATTCAAGTCCGCGTGCTGCATGCTTTCGATTTGGCGGCAGGCACGGCAAGTCCCGCAAGGAATACCGGGAGCCAGCGGCTGGGGGCAGTTTATGGCTTGCGCGAAGCACAGCGCCAGGCTGCGCCGGCCCACTCCGCGCGGCCCGCTGAACAGGTAAGCATGCCGCAGGCGGCCATTGGCAAGATGCTGCCGCAGCATTTCTTCGGCCCAGTCGTGTCCCATCAAATCCCAGCTCATGCCTGCCATTGTAGCCGATGGCATCCGATTTGACAAACCCAACCGCCATTCCAGCCGGCTTCTTCGCTTGCGAATTCACTCAAGTGAGGATAAGATACACTCACAAACGCAACAGGAGCAAAACAGCATGACGGATGTATTGGAGCGGTTCCTCCGCTATATCAAAAT
This sequence comes from uncultured Pelolinea sp., assembly GCA_937902055.1. Lineage (GTDB taxonomy): Bacteria > Chloroflexota > Anaerolineae > Anaerolineales > Anaerolineaceae > Pelolinea. The sequence continues at coordinate 8,255 of CALGUJ010000333.1, read as the reverse complement.
CGACACCCAATCGGACGACAGCATCTCCGACCGCACGCCCACTACGGAAAAACAGTGGGATCTGGCGCGCGTGTTGGAAAAAGAGTTGAAAGAACTCGGCTTGCAGGATGTCAGGCTCAACGAGCAATGCTTCCTCACCGCCTGCCTGCCGGCCAATACGCAGAAGAAATTACCGGTGATCGGATTCCTGGCCCACCTGGATACCAGCCACGATTTTTCCGGCAAAGACGTCAAAGCGCAGATCATCGAACAATACGACGGCAAGGATATCCCGCTCAAAGGTAAAGCCGGCATGCAGCTCTCGCCGCGGGAATTCCCCGATCTGCTCAATTTCGAAGGACAGACCCTGGTCACCAGCGACGGCACCACCCTGCTGGGCGCGGACGACAAAGCCGGCGTGGCCGAGATCATGGCGGCGCTGACACATCTGGTCGATCACCCTGAGATCGGGCACGGAAAGATCATGGTGGCATTTACTCCCGACGAAGAGACCGGCTACGGCATCACGCATTTCGACGTCAAGGGCTTTGGCGCCGATTTCGCTTACACGGTCGATGGCGGCAAGCTGGGCGAGCTGGAATTCGAGAACTTCAACGCCTCGCGCGCTTTCGTGGACGTGCACGGCAGGTCCGTCCACCCGGGCGACGCCAAAGGCGTGATGGTGAACGCTCAACTGGTTTTCATGGAGTTCAACGCCATGCTGCCGGTCGAGCAGCGCCCCGAATACACGGCGGAGCGGGAAGGCTACATCCACCTATGGAAGATGTCCGAAGGCAGTGTTGAGCACCTGCAGGGTGCTTACCTGATCCGCGACCATGACGCGCAAAAATTCGACGTCAAGGAAAATTTGTTGCGGGAGTGCGCCGATTTCATCAACAAAAAATACGGCGCGGGGACGGTGGAAGTGCGGCTGGAAGAGCAATACCGCAACATGCGCGAAGTGCTGGAACCGGTTTTCCACGTAGTGGAAACCGCCAAACAAGCCATGCTGGAGCTGGGCATCACCCCCATCATGAAACCCATCCGCGGCGGCACGGACGGCGCGCAGCTTTCCTACATGGGGCTGCCCACCCCCAACCTGTTCACCGGCGGCTTCAACTTCCACGGTCCGTACGAGTTCCTCAGCGTGGACACCATGGAGAAGTCGGTGCAGGTGATCTTAAAGATCATTGAGCTGTACGCAAGCCGCTAATGCACAATAGGGATTATTTCAAGTATCCCGCATGTATAAAATAGAATAAAAGAGCAGTCCTCAGGTTTAGGCAAAATGGATTTTCAACTCAACTACAAAAGAGCACTAGTTACGGGCGGAGCGGGGTTTATTGGCAGTCACCTGGTCGAGGAATTGGTCAATCTGGGAGTGGATACGATCAGCATCGACAATTACTTTGCTGGTAAACACGAAAACCTGGCGCACCTGAAAAGTTTTCCAAATTTTCATGAAATGGAATGCGACGTTACCGATTTTCAAAAACTGGACCAACTGCTTCCCGGCGTTGAGGTCATCTTCCACGAAGCTGCATCCAAAAAGACGATCTGCATGCGCGATCCGCAGAAAGACCTACAGATCAACGGCGGGGGGACGCTCAGTCTTCTGCAGCTTGCCGTGAAACATGGGGTCAAAAAATTTGTGCATGCCTCAACTGGGTCGGTTTACGGAGAACCGCAATTCACGCCGCAGAATGAAACCCACCCGTTGAATCCCACGTCCTATTATGGAGTATCCAAGCTGGCGGGTGAACGTTACGTAAAAGTGTTCGAACATATGTATGGCTTGAATACCACGGTACTGCGCTATTTTCATGTATACGGCCCGCGGCAGGAATCCTCCGATGTAGGCGGCGTTGTTTCCATCTTTGCGCGCAGGATGTTAAGCGGGCAGCCAATCTATATCTTTGGTGATGGCAGCCAGGAACGTTCCTTCACCTACGTGAAAGATGTGGTACGCGCCAATTTATTGGCTGCGGCAAAACCTGAAGCTGCCGGAAAGATTTTCAACTGCGCTTCCGGTATCAAAGTGACCATTAAACAACTTGCGGAGATGGTACAACAGCAATTGGGGATCAACCACCAGGAGATCATTTACCAGGATTGGACACCCGGTGATATCTAGGTTTTTGACGTCGATAATTCATTGATCCGCAAAACACTCGGTGTCGATTTCCTAACCGACTTCAGCCAGGGATTGACACAGACGATAGCGTGGTCTCGGGCATATTTTGAAGGAAAATAACCGGGGTCGTATGTATAAACACAAAAAAATCGCGGTAATTATTCCAGCAATGAACGAGGAAACCCTTCTTCCGCTGACTTTGAAGGGAATTCCTAAATATGTGGACCATATTTTTGTGATCAATGATGGCAGCACGGATGGAACGTCAGCCTTCCTCGGTGATTTCGCCAAGAAGAACAAAAGGCTCACGATTATCACCCACGAAACCAATAAGGGCTTGGGGCAATCACTGATCGATGGATATTGCGCCAGCCTGGCGGAGGAAAGTATCGAATATACCGCGGTCATGGCGGGTGATAACCAAATGCATCCGGATGATCTGCACATTCTGCTGGATGCATTGATCGAAAGAGATCTGGATTACGTTAAAGGTAATCGTCTGCTGCATGCGAATGTGGTTGAAAAGATGCCGCGCTACCGCTTGATCGGCAACTCAATTCTCACAATTCTCACCAAATTTGCGACCGGTTATTACTTCGTTATGGATCCGCAATGCGGATACACCGTCATCAAGAATAGCGCCCTGGCAAAAATACCGATCAAAGACATGAAAAAGGGATTTGGTTATAACGCCGATATCCTTTGCATGTTGAATATTCAGGGATGCAAAGCAGACGACGTTGAGATCAAACCGGTGTACGGCGATGAAAAAAGCAAGATCAAGCTGTGGAAATACATACCGGAAGTGAGCTGCCTGCTGATAAGGTTGTTCTTTCGCCGATTATGGAAGCGCTACATAGTCCGCGATTTCAACCCGTTGGTTCTATTTTACGGTTTTTCTTTTTTTCTGAGTATTTTCGTGGTTATTCCTCTGATTGTCAGATTCTTCGTTTTATACAACCGTTATGGACAAGCACCTCAGACCACGCTGATCATTCTGGTCTTTGTCGCTTTCTTTGCTTTTCAATCCATGTTGTTTGCAATCTGGATGGATATGGACTATAACAAACGCCGCTAAAGCGTTATTTGGGATAAGCGACGAATTTTGCCCGAGGAAAATGAAATGGAGAAAATCAGGCATATCGATAAAAAAGAACTACAAAGTCTGAAAAACTATATTGGGAATGGCCTTTTTTATCTGCTTTACGGTTTCTTTAAAAACCTTTCCTTCCCCTTTTGCAATTATCTGCGCTATGGCTGCCTGCTCCTCTTCGGAGCCAAAATCAAAACCGCCGCTATCGGCGAGGGGGTTACGGTTTTTTGCCCCTGGGACTTGACAGTCGGCGCCAACACCACCATCGGCGCCCGCTGCACCCTGACCGCTTACGGCGGGTTGAAGATCGGTAGCGACGTCCGCATTGCGCCCAACGTGATGATCATGACCACCGACCACGCTTACGCGGACGCAAAAACACTCATCCGCAACCAGGGTTTTAAGCTGGGATCGGTTGAAATCGGCAATGATGTCTGGCTGGCAGCCAATGTGGTGATCGTGAAAGGAGTCCATATCGGCGATGGCACTGTAATTGGCGCCAATTCAGTCGTGGCGGATGATATCCCTCCCTATTCCATTGCAGTTGGATCCCCCTGCAAAGTTATCGGCAGCCGGAAATAATCCCTTCTATTTGTCCAGATTTATGGAACACCTCACTGAAAAACTGCTCACATTCCTCGAAAAGCTGAATCCGGAAATATTCAGGAAAATAAAAGCGTCCATGACCAGCCGACTGGGTCAGGGATTTTCCTGGAACATGTTGAGCCTGGTCATTCTGGCAGCCAACGGATTCCTGATGAACGCCCTGATCGTTGCCACACGGGGCGAGGAAGCTCTGGGGGTTTTCAACCAAGTCTATGCCATCTATTTGATCTTTTCCCAGGTGGTTGTCTTTGGGCTGCATCATTCCGTTCTGCGTCTGGTATCCGTGAATGATAAGAATCGTAATTATTGCTCCGAAATAACCATTTCCGCGCTGATCCTGATCGCGCTGATCTCAATACCGGCAACAATCTTGAGCCTGTTACTGATCAAACCGATCAGCTACTTTTTAGATAGCCCGGATGTGATTGCCGGTCTGTTTTACACGCTGCCGAGCCTGTTTTTTTTCTCGATCAACAAAGTACTCATCAATGTGCTGAACGGATTAAATGAAATAAAGACCTTTTCATTCTTCCGTTCATTGCGTTACATTCTTTTACCGGTAATTATCCTCATCATTATTATCTTAAAACTGGACAGCCGCTACATTTCGCTTTCGTTGAGCATTTGCGAATTCATATTATCCATCTGGTTGTTTATCTTCATTTTTCCCAAGGTCCTGCCGTTTGCACGCCAGACCCATTTCAAGGAATTATCAAAGGAACATCTCTCCTTCGGCTACCGGGGTTTCCTGAGCGGCTTATTGATAGGCATCAACACCAAAATAGATGTCCTGATGATTGGCTCGTTCATGACCGATACGCATGTAGGCATCTACAGTTTCGCAGCCAGCCTGGCAGAAGGATTATACGAAATCACCGTGGTGGCCCAATTGACCTTGAATCCCCTGATCGGAAAAGCATTCGCAACCAACGACAACAAGGGAATTGAAACTCTATCCAAAGAATTCAAAAAGATGTTCTATCCGCTGATGGTCTTCTTTGGCGCCCTTTCCATCGCGGTTTATCCATTGGTCGTGAAATTGTTTGCCGATCCGAGATACTTGATCGATAGCTGGATTATCTTCAGCGTCATTGTCATCGGCGTAGTGATTAACTCCGGTTATGGAGCGATGCAGGGGTTGATCATGCAGGGCAACCGCCCCGGCCTGTATACCTTCTTCATTCTCGCTTTGGTGGTTGGAGATGCTCTGATGAACCTGATCGCCATCCCGACCATGGGGATCATCGGTGCTGGATTGGTGACCATGGTCACTTATATCCTCAGCATGGTTTACCTGATCAGGATCAGCAAAAAAGAATTTGCCATCAATCTCTAAGGTTTTTCTGTTTTTACCAGGTTTTCAGCAGGTATGAACAACAATCCAATGCAGAAAAGCCCGATCAGGCAAACCCCGTACTGATAACGAAAAGCCGGGGCGAAATTGATCAGGGCAAGAATCCCGGTTTGCAGCAAAACCGGCAGAGAAGCCAATAAAAGCTTTTTATTGTTAAACCGGATGGCGGCCGCGATAAGAACAATCACAGCGATATAGACATAAAAAGCCGGCCGCAGCAGCGCGGTGGAAGTGCCGGAAAAGGTTCCAATCTTATCCAGAAGGGTGAAATAGAATGGCGTCCATTGGGGCAGGAGTGAATTTTCCTTAAGCCCGAATTCGTTATCCGGTATCCAGCTTTTTATTGAAGTGGAATCCACGTCAAAGGGATGCAGCGATTTGAAAGTGCACCGATTATCAATAAATCTCCAATCCATTTCGCTGGCGCACAATTGATCCTGAAGGTCGATCATGGGATCCTTGACAAACAACGAACCGGCTAATTGAAAGTTTTGCGAAAAACTGCGCATGAAGCGGAGTTGGTCGAACTCCGGATGGGTGTAGATATTACCCATATAGCAGCAATCATATTTCCACTCCGAGAGGGGCAACAATTCATCCAGGTAATCCAATTGTAGTTGGGTCATCACAGTGCCTTCATCGTAATGAGCGGCAATATGGTGCAGCAGGGTCAGATTCAACGCGCTTGTACTCACTTCTGACCTGGCAAAACGAGATTGCAACGGACCTTTCACAAATGACCAAAGCAGCAAAAGGGAAGCCAGGGTGATCAATAATCCCTTGCGAAATTTTTTATAGAAAAGCGGCAGCACCCCACACGAAATCATTGCCACCGGTAAACCATTCAGGCGGAATGCCATCACCGAAAACGCAGATAATCCCAGGAGCAGGAAATGCAGCTTGTTCTCCAACCATTTTCCGTCGCTAAAAACGATCTCGAGGATAAAAATGAACAGTGCCAGCAGTGCGATGCTATATAAAACATCTTTCCACAGCGTATTGACCATCAAGGGATTGAACGGCCAAAGCGCAAAGATGAATGCCATTCCAACGAGGATCGCCGGAGGGACACCCCGCTTATTCAAAAAACCCAGGCCGTAAACCAATACCAGACAAAGCAAAACGGTCTGGAATAGCGCTACAATGGCGGGCGATTTGACCACATGAACCAATCCTGACAACAGCAGTGTATGCAGGAGCGGATTCAGGTCGGAAAAGTTGCCGCTGACGATCTCCGCCCATTGATTCATGGAATCGTTGGTCAGCATGCCCGGCCAAAAAACCAGCAGCGTGAGGATAGCGCTAGCCAATAACGGCACACCCAGCCAAATAATTTTTCCCTTGGGGAGAGGGGCATTCCGGTTTTGAATGGAACTGGATGAGAGAAAATTGAGTAAAGCAACCAGCAGATAAATCCCCAGGATCAAGATCGAGAGAACGAAAGGCATCTTGCTGATTAACGAAGGTTGGCTGTCATAGCGAAAGACCACAATATCTGCATCCACTTTCCTTTGCAGATCAAGCTCTCGTTCCTTGCCAGCCACTGCGATGGAGATTTTTTGTGGTTCCATTGAGGGCGCGAATCCGATTTCCAGATGATCGGTGATCTCTCCCTTCCAGGACAGGGACGAACCATTCATTAAGATCAAGCGATCTGTTTCCACTTTCCACTCGCCGGTTATATCCAGGTCGGCGTAGGGGATGTTACCCAGTTGGTTACGCGCGTACAATAAGCCGATCGGCGCGGAACCGGCGGGGTTTCCCGCGGCCGGGCGAATGGTGATCGTTCCGGCGCCCTCCAGCAGGTAGAAAGGCACGGGGTTGAAATTCAGGAGCAGCAGCAGGCTGAGCAGGATGGATGACACGATCAAGAGGCGGCGATCGGTTGGAGTGCTCTTGCGCATGAACCCCGCGATGAGATAATGGTTGATCGCAGCAAAAAACACAAAGGCAGCACAGAAAACAAGGATGGTGACAGCCAGATAAGTCTTGCTGAAGAAATTCCTCTGAAATTTCGCGATGAAAAGCAAAAGCGAGGCAGCCAAAGCGGCCAGGGCGGCAAAAATCAGATTTTGCCGTTGGTTGGCAAGGGTTTTAATCCAATCCATCAACTGTGTCATTTTTACGCGCTTCCCAATTATAAGGCATGCGCCATTTTCTCTGCGCCGGGTCATTCTTTAAGCTAATCGCATTATTCCCCCGCGCCTACCCGGGGGGTTATAAGGTAAAATCTTCAATCGACATGACGATGGAATCCCTGCAGAAACTAAATCCCCAGCAATACGAAGCCGTTACGTCCGACGCCCGCCAACTGCTGGTGCTGGCCGGCCCCGGCTCCGGCAAGACGCGCGTGCTCACCCAGCGCATCGCTTTCCTGGTGCACGAAAAGGCCGTCAACCCGCAAGCCATCCTGGCGGTGACCTTCACCAACAAAGCCGCGCGCGAAATGCGCGCCCGCCTGGAGCGCATGCTGGGCGGCAGCGTGGACGCGCTGTGGCTGGGCACCTTCCACGCCATCTGCGCGCGAATCCTGCGGCGCGAGGCGGCTGCGCTGCCATTCGACGCCAACTTTGTCATCATGGATGCCGACGATCAGCAGTCCATCGTCAAGCGCGTGCTGAAAGACCTGAACATCGACGAAAAACTCTACCAGCCCGCCAGCATCCACGGCATCATCTCCAACGCCAAGAACGCCATGCAGGGGCCGGGCGATTTGCGCAGCCGCACCTACCGCGAGGAGATCGCCAAACGGGTTTACGAACAATACGAAAAGATCCTGCGCGCCAGCAACGCGGTCGATTTCGACGACTTGTTGATGTGGAGCGTGCGCCTGTTCGAAGAAAATTCGCCGATTCGCGAGAAATACGCCAGACGTTTCGAGCACGTGCTGGTGGACGAATTCCAGGATACCAACCAGGCGCAATACGAATTATTGAAACATCTTTCCTCGCAGCATCACTGCCTGTTCGTGGTGGGCGATGAAGACCAGTCCATTTACCGCTGGCGCGGGGCGGATTACCGCAACGTGCTGCGTTTCCAGAGCGATTACCCCCAATCGGTCAAGCTGCTGCTGGAGCGCAACTACCGCT
>CALGUJ010000332.1 GCA_937902055.1 uncultured Pelolinea sp. | reverse complement strand
TGCCCAGCCGGATGATGCTGGCTGCCGGGTCGCTGGGATTTGCTTTCGAAATCTACGCAGATTTTTCGGGATACACCGATTTATCGCGCGGCTTTGCCGGCCTGCTGGGTTTTGAAACCTCGGAGAATTTCAACCGGCCTTATTTGGCCCTCAATCTGCAGGATTTCTGGCAGCGTTGGCACATTAGCTTATCGAATTGGCTGCGCGATTTTGTTTTCTTCCCGCTGCGGCGTGCCTTGTTGAAAACTACCGGCTGCCGGCGCGGGTTGGCGGATTGGGCGGCCCCGCTGATTACCATGCTGGTGAGCGGATTCTGGCATGGCTGGGGCTGGACATTTATGGCGTGGGGTTTGTATCATGGCTTGCTGCTGGCGCTTGATCGGAGGGTTCAGCGTTACCGTACACGAGAACTAAAGCCATATCAAATGTGGCTCCAGCGAGGATTTACGTTTGTGCTGGTCCTCGCGGGGTGGAGCATTTTCCGCGCTCCCAGCCTGGGATGGCTGATGAGGATCTGGCTGCAAGGTTCCTGGGGTTTGGGCGGCAGCCAGGGGATAGCTTTGATGGCTGTTGTGAGCCTGATAACGATGTATGCGCTGCCGCTGGGTTTGCATGCCTTGGTACAAGCATCAGGGAAAATCAGGATTGTGCTGGAACCGGTTTTTTATGCTTTGGCGCTGACGTTGCTGGTGATTTTTGCCGCCTCCGGTATGCGCGATTTTGTGTATATGGATTTTTAAGATGTCCAAAAAGCTGATCTTATTTCTTGCGTTTTTTTTCGCAATCTTTATTCCGTTGAATCAAGCTGTGCTGCGCAGGTATGCCGCGCAATATCCGCTGGATAATAATCGAGGCTTCGAGGCCTATATTCGCACGGATTACCGCGCCATGATCAACCGCGAACAACCGCGGGCGGTGGTCATCGGCGATTCAGCCATCCGCGAGCTGGATGCAGCGGTTTTCAGCGATATATTGGATCGAAAAACCCTGGTTTTTTCCGCGCCGGGAAGCGGGTCGGCATATTGGTACCTCTTTTTCCGCCACCAGGTGCTTGAAGCGCAAAATCCTCCGGATGTGGTCTTGTTCTTCTTTCGCGGCGCGGCCTTGACCGAGCCGGATTACCTGGTGAATGGCAGCTACCGCATCCGTTTGGAGGAAGTTGCGTCGTGGGAAGACGCGGATGTATACGCCTTGACGGTCGGAAAGGATCAGGATGCGTTGGTGAATTTGCTCGAGCGTTATCTTCCGTTGTTTGCATACCGCTCGGAGATTTATCAACAGGCGGTGGCGCAAGTCCGCAATGGGCTGCCGGGTTGGTTATTGAATTGCGACGCGATGTGCGTGGACAATGCATTCGACCAGGTCTTCGACGACAGCCAGATCAACGCGATTCTGTGGGAGGATTTATTGCGAGAGCTGGATAAATCCATCGACAGGCCGGAGAATTATGATTTCAATGCCAGGGTCGGTTCTTCGCTTCTGCCTCTGATCCTGAAAGACGCCCGCCATGCGGGTATTCTGCCGGTTTTCGTGCGCGTGGAATACCGCTCGCAGGCTGCGGGTGAACCGGAAGACGATTTGACGTTGGAATACATGCAGGAATTGCAGCACTACATTCAACAAAACGGAGGCTTGTATATCGATCCAACCAAATCCGGCGGGCTTGAACCGGAGATGTACCGCGATGAGATTCACCTGAATTACGAAGATGCTGCGGCTGCTTCCGCGATCATCGCGCAGGATATCGCAGATCAACTGGAGTTTTTCCCCGGCGATTAAAAAAACAGGAGACGCCGATCAAGGGTCTTCTGTTCATAAAAGTTGGTTTGGCTTATTCCTCTTCGCGTTCGCGCAAATGGGGAAAGAGGATCACTTCGCGAATGGAGGTGGTATTGGTCAGCAGCATCACCAGGCGGTCGATGCCCATGCCGAAGCCGCCGTTGGGCGGCATGCCGTAGGACATGGCTTGCAGATAATCCTCATCCATCGGGTGCCGCTCTTCGTCGTCGTTTTCGTAAGCGCGTCCCATTTCAATGAAGCGTTTTTCCTGCTCCAGCGGGTCATTCAACTCGGTGAAGGAATTGCATAGCTCCATTCCACCAACGAATCCTTCAAAGCGTTCTACAACAACCGGGTTGTCCGGCACATTCTTCGCCAGGGGTGAAATGTCGCGCGGATAGTTATAAAGGAAGGTCGGTTGGATGAAATTGGGTTCCAGTAAATCGCCTATCAACGCGTCGATCAATTTTCCGCGCGTGGAATCGGGTTTGGCCGTCAGTCCCTTGGCGTTCATCGCCTTCAGCAAAGAGGGGGCGTCGGGATATTGATCGATGTCGATACCGCAGGCATCCAAAATACCCTGGCGCAATTCAACCCGTTTCCAGGGTGGGGTCAGGTCGAGTTCCTGGCCTTTGAATTGGACTTTCTGGGTGTTCAGTACTTCGCTGGCAACAGTCGAAACCATTTGCTCGGTGAACTCCATCACCTTCAGATAGTCGGCGTACGCCCAGTAAAACTCAAGCTGGGTGAATTC
>CALGUJ010000331.1 GCA_937902055.1 uncultured Pelolinea sp. | reverse complement strand
GCGATTTCATCTACCGTCCGGCCGACGCGGAGGAGCATTTCATCCATTTCTCGACGGTCGACGACCAATTGGCGGGTTACCTGCGGCTCTCGCTGCCCTGCGCCGATTTTCCACCCAACCGCCGGCCGCAGCGCGAAGCGCTCTATGCCGCAATCCCGGAACTGCGCGGAACGGCGTTGATTCGCGAGGTGCACATCTACGGGCAATCACTGGAGGTCGGCAGCGAACAAGCCGGCGCCGCCCAACACAGCGGATTAGGGACGGCTTTGCTTAAGGAAGCCGAGAAAACTGCGCTGGAAAATGGTTTCTCCAGGTTGGCGGTGATCGCCGCGATCGGCACCAGCCTGTATTACGAAAAACGCGGGTTTGTTAAAGAACACCTATACATGACCAAAAAGTTGGCTTGAGCTGCGCCAATAAATGCCCTACTGCAACGATCTCTTTTACCGGCAATACAAAAACGACAGCGAGGCTGAAAACCCTGTGCCGTTGGTGCTGCTGCATGGCAGCGGCGGCAGCCACATGGCCTGGCCGGTTGAGATCCGCCGTATGCGCGGCCGTAACGTGATCGCGCTGGACTTGCCCGGCCACGGGCAATCCGGCAGTTCTGCCTGCCAAAGCCTGGAAGCCTTGGTCAGCGCCCTGCATGGTTTCTTTCAGGAATGCGCCATCCGAAAAATGGCATTGTCCGGTTATTCGCTGGGAGCAGCCCTGGCGGCTGCTTATGCGCGGGCTTATCCAACGCAGGTGAAGGGGATGGCCTTGCTGGCCGGCGGCAGCCGTTTCTCATTTCCCGCCGCCTTGCTGGATGCGCTGCGCAATTTCAATCCTCAAACGCAATTCATTGAACTTTTCAACCGGCTGGTTTTCGATCCCGCTTATCCGCAAGCCGAACGACGGAAAATCCTGGAACCGCTGGCAAAGACCGACCCTGGCGTTTTGCGGATGGACTTGCAGATTTGCCTGAATTACAGCCTTCCAGCGGGTTGGGATAAAGTGAATTGCCCGGTGATCCTCATCAACGGCGCCAGCGACGCCGTCGTCAGCACCTGCGAGGCGCGTGAATTGGCATATTCGCTGCCTTATGCTTCCTTGACCGTTTTACCCGGTTGCGGGCACATGTTGATCTACGAAAAAACCACGCTCATCAGTGCGATGCTGCGCGATTTCTTCAACAGCCAGATGGTTGGGAAATAATTCCCTATAAATATTCGCGTAACTGGTGCGACCGCCGCGGATGGCGCAGCCGGCGCAGCGCCTTGGTTTCGATTTGGCGGATGCGTTCGCGGGTCAATCCGAATTTCTTGCCGACCTCCTCCAAGGTATAATAACGGCCGTTCTCCAATCCAAAGCGCAGGCGCAGGATGCGCGCCTCTCGGTATGGCAGGCTGTCGAGGATTTCGTTGATCTTCTCGCTCAGCAACTTGGTATAAACGCTTTGGCTGGGGGTGGGGGTGTCCTGATCCTCGATGAAATTGCCCAATTCGGATTCATCTTCGTCTTCGTTGATGGGTGTTTCCAGCGAGAGCGGCAGCCAGGAAACACGGATCATCCATTCCAGCTTTTGCTTTGGGATTTTCAGGGAATCCGCCAATTCGTCCACGGTGGGTTCGCGCCCCAGCGTTTGCTCGAGTTCGTGGGTGCGCTTGTACATCACGCGGATGCGATCCACCATGTGTACGGGTACGCGGATGGTGCGGCCCTGATCGGCTATGGCGCGCGTAATGGTTTGACGGATCCACCAGGTGGCATAAGTTGAAAATCGAAAACCTTTGCGGTAATCGTATTTTTCGACCGCTTTCATCAAACCCAGGTTGCCTTCCTGGATCAGGTCAAGGAAAGGAACGCCACGGCTGTTATAGCGCTTGGCCACGCTGACCACCAGGCGGGTGTTTGCCTTGATCAGATGCTCACGGGCCAGCAAGCCATCCTCCACGATCCGCTCCATCTCCAACCGCTTTTTCTCTGAGGCTGAGTCGTTCAACTTGATCAGTTTTGCGCGAGCGGCTTTTCCGGCTTCGTATCGTTTGGCCAGGTTGACTTCCTGTTCCATGTTCAGCAGCGGAACCCGCGACATTTCACGCAGGTAAAGGCTGATGGTATCTTCACTGGGAACGCGTTCGTAATTCAACGCTTGATCGGTTTCGATGTCCGCCGAGAGCGTATCGTCTTCATCAGGTTCCAGTTCGTCATCGACGTAGAGAATATCCACCCCCGGTTCATCCAATTCCACTGTTTCCTGGTCCATTTTCTCGGAGAACGCGCCGCTGCGCGGTATGATCTCTTCCAAATCCCCCCGCTCAAGCAGCATGTCCAGGAGAGTATCTTGATCATTGTTTTCCGGATAAGCTGCTTTCATCGCATCCCTCCTCAATCGCTGATTGGTGTTTTCTTGTCGGGAAGCAAGCTTCCCGCAATGGATTTCATTGCAGTGGCTATCGGCGCAGCCGGCTGCTCGTGCGCGTGCCCGCATTCACGCACGTTCAAATTCTCACCGCAAATATCGCATAGCCCGCGGCAATCCGGTTTGCATACCGGGTTAATGGGAACCTCCAAAAGCAGGTAATCTCGGATGTAAGGTTCGAAATCGATGTTGCCATCTTCCGGTATGATCAACTCTTCTTCTGAAAGCGGATTGTGCTCATAGGTGAAAATTTCTTCAAACTCAGTTTCCAGCGGAAGTCCGAAATCCTTCAGGCATCGTCCGCACTCCGCGTGGGTAACAGCCGTAAAATTTCCCTGGATGCGCAGCCCGCTTTGCGTGCGGCTGATATTGAGGTTCCCCCGCAAGCCATCCACCGCCAGGATATCATCGAAGGTGAACCGGTCAATCTCAAACGGAATATCGCGATTGTAACCAATGGGCTGGTTGATCAGAAACCCCACATTAATCCGAAAAATTCGCTCAGCCGTATTCACGATAATTCCACTAAAATTAGTATAATTTGACCGATTATAGCACGCGCAAAATTGCGAGTCAAGTTTATTTAATAATATTCATAAATTTTAACATTCAATGATTGAACGATTGCTGATCGCCACCACGAATAAAGGCAAGCTGGAAGAAATTTCAGCTCTGCTCAAAACGCTGCACTGCGAACTGGTCACGCCGGAAGATTTGCACCTGGAGATCGAGGTCGAGGAGAACGGCAAAACCTATCTCGAAAATGCGCGCCTGAAAGCGGCTACCTACTGCCAGGCCAGCCAGCTCCCGGCCCTGGCGGATGACACCGGCCTGGAGGTGGCTGCATTGGGCGGCCAGCCCGGCCTGTATTCGGCGCGCTTCACCGGTTCGCACAACGCCAGCGATCACGAACGGCGTCAGTTTTTACTTTCAAAATTGAAAAACCATCCCCACCCCTGGGAAGCCCGTTTTGTGTGCGCGGTTGCTCTGGCAATGCCATCCGGCAGGTTCTACTCTTATGAAGATGCCTGCAGCGGCGAGATCATCCCCGAAGAACGCGGCAGCCAGGGTTTCGGCTACGATCCCATTTTCCTGTTCCCTCAAATGGGGCGCACCATGGCGGAGCTTTCTTTGAATGAAAAGAACCGCATCAGCCATCGGGCGAAAGCGGTTCTGGGGATCCTCCCTGTTTTCAGGAATTTATAAGCGAGAACGATCAGGCGGCCGCCGGTTGGGATTTTCGGCGCCAATCCGCCACGGCGAACGGCAGGTAAAGCAGCAGCATCATTACCACAGCCAACGCTTCCATATATAACAAGTACCAGGGCCAGGCCGGTAAGGCATCCAGCAAGGTGGGGCCAAGCGGTTTATGCGCCACAAATAAATAATTGGAACCAAGCCACTGGTTGACAAAGAAAATAACAACCATGTAGATATTGGATATCACCATCACGCGCAGCATTGAACGCCAGGTAGGGCGCATGCCTTCCACCGCGGTCATGTATATTGCCGAGGTGACTAACAAGCCGTGCGAGATAAAGGTTTGAACGAAGCGGAAGTGCGGAAAGCCATAAATGCCGATGTCGGGCGTCATCAAAGCCTGCAGCGCCCCCGCGATACCCATGAAGTAAACGAACTCATAAATGGCATAGTTTTTAAAGATCAACATAAAACCTGCCAGCCAAATGAGAACCGAGCAGGCATGCAGGGGCAGATGCTCCTGGACGGTCCAGGTGCCGTTGGCAATGTTCCAAATATGCCAGGATGCCTCGTTTATCCATAATACGATTGCCATGATCAGGCGCACTTTTCTGCGGACTGATTCATCCTTTGCGCGGTAACGCAGCAGGAAGATGTTCAACAGGAACAGGATCAACAGGGTGGCGATGTGCGCCACACCTAAAAATTGAAAGGGAACACCGGTATAGTCTTTCGTGAAAAAAGCCTGCATGCCTCACCTCGTCGGACTTGTTTAATATAGGAACCCCGCGCTTTCCTGCGAGTTCCTAAAGAAATTTTACATTCAATGGTCTCTTTATGTAAAGTTATCTTTTTTGACCGCCAGAATGAAGTTTTTGCAGGCGCGCTTTGATCTCTGCCTCGCGGCCCTCCTCGGAGGGCTGGTAGAAATGGCGGCCGAGCACCTCGTCCGGCAGGTATTGCTGCTCGACGTAGTGCCCGGGGAAGCTGTGCGGGTATTGGTAACCCTTGCCATGCCCGAAGCCTTTGGCGTCGCGGTTGGCGTCCATTAAATGGATCGGCACCGGTTTGGCGCCTTCCTGCTGGATCAGTTTGGCAGCTTCGAAATATGCGCCGGCCGAGTTGGACTTGGGCGCGGTAGCCAGATAGAGCGTCGCTTCCGTGATTGGGTAGATGCCCTCCGGCAACCCGACGTATTCAAAAGCATAAGCCGCCGAAGCGGCCACCTGCAAGGCTTGCGGATCGGCCAGGCCGATATCCTCGCCCGCCAGGATCAGCAGGCGGCGCAGGATGAAGCGCGGGTCTTCGCCCGCGTTCAGCATTTTGGCCAGCCAGTAGAGAGCGGCATCCGGGTCCGAGCCGCGTACGGATTTGATGAAAGCGGAAATGGTGTCGTAGTGCTCATCCATGTTCTTGTCGTAGTGGATGGCGCGCTGTTGGATGGAATCCTGGGCAGCCTGCAAGTCGATTTGGATAATCCCTTGCGCGTCCGGTTTGGTGGATTCGACCGCCAGCTCAAGCGCGTTGAGCAGGCTGCGCGCGTCGCCGTTGGACATGCGCAGCAGATGCGCGCGGGCTTCGGGGGATATCTCAATCGGTTTACCGCCATATCCGCGCTGCGGATCTGAAATCGCGCGGTCGAACAGCATGCCCAAATCCTCCTCGCTGAGCGATTTGAGCATAAAGATGCGCGAGCGCGAGACCAGGGCGGGGATGACGTCGAAATATGGGTTCTGGGTGGTGGCGCCGATCAGGATGATCAAACCATTCTCGATGTTGGGCAGCAGGGCGTCCTGCTGGGCGCGATTCCAGCGGTGGACTTCATCCACGAACAGGATGGTGCGCTTGCGATACAGGCGGCGGCGTTCGCGCGCCTCTTCAATCACCTCTTTCAGTTCGCTCTTGCCGGCCATGACGGCCGATATTGTAACAAAGTGTGATTGGCTGTAATTGGCAATGAGCTGCGCCAGGGTGGTCTTGCCGGAGCCGGGCGGGCCGCACAGGATAATGGAAGAAAACAGGCGGTCGGCTTCGATAGCGCGCCGCAGCAGTCGGCCTTCGCCGATGATGTCGCTCTGTCCGACGAATTCGTCCAATGTGCGCGGGCGCATGCGCGCCGCCAGCGGCGCTTCGCGCTGAAGGGATTCTTGCATGGCATGATCGAACAGGTCCATATTTGCCTCCGCTTACCGGTACGGTTGGGGAACATGATTATTAGAACTTATGTCCAATTATATCAAGAATGGCAGCGTTTCAATCGCCGGGGATATGCCAATTACGATACAATACTCTCGATGGAATCTAACCTCTCCCCCGCCGCGCGCGCTCTGATAGCCGCCGCCCTGGTGCTCATCCCGATCCTGTTGGTGATCCTGCAGCGGTGGGAAGACATTCGTGAGATTCTGCGGCGCCGTAAAGCCGGCGAGAAGTTGGGGAACTTAAACGAATTCCTGAATCCGATTTCCACGCGTGCCGGACAGGGCGCCCGGTTGACGATCGATTGTCTGAACTGCGGGGCGGAAAACCCGCGCGGCCAGGCTTTCTGCGGCGCGTGCGGAAAGCGGCTCGAGCCCAATGCAAAGGATGAAATATGCGAGTAATCACCGGTTTTCTGTTATTTCCCATGGCCTGCGTGGGGTTTTTCCTGATCACCGGCCTGGTAATGTTGATCTTTCTGCGGCGCGGTACGCAAGCCGTTCAAGACTCCATGCAGAAGATTGAAACGTTGGAGCAAAAAATCCCGGCAGTGGATCGGGCAGGCAATTCAATTCCCGCAGATCCCGTCATAGTGGAAAATGTTGCGCTGCAATCCTGCCCGGCTTGCGGGGGAAGCAATCCCCCGAACGCGGCGGTCTGCCAGTATTGCGGCAGAAAGCTATAATTATCGTATTCTGTTCCTCAAGAGGTCAACATGCCGCTAAAGTTTAAGGATATTCTGCCCGAAAAAGATTACGCCGGTTGGCTGGTGTTCGGTTTGATCTTGATGTTGATCAGCCAGATGATCTCGACGCAAACCGGTTGGTGGGTGCCGTTGGTGCGCTGGCTGCTGCTGGCGGCGGCGCTTGCCAATTACATCATTGTGTTGATGCGCTACGACCGCAACCGCCGTGCCAAAGAGAAGGAAAACGCGCAGGAGGGCGATAACAAAGAACTTAAGCCTTGACACATCCAAACGCCATTTTGTGCGTATATATTGCACAAGATTAAATTTGGTTTGGCTTTTGAGGTGAGAAATGAACAACAAAACCGCTATTCCCGCCGTGTTGATCCTGGCGATACTGTTGACCGCGCTGCTGACCGGCTGCGCCGATACCAGCCTGCAAACCCGCGAGGAAGAAGTCAACGGTTTCAATCGCATTCGCATTGAAACTTTCGGCGAATTCATCATCCAGCAAGGTAATCAGGAATCCCTGTCGATCGAGGCCCCGCGCGATTACCTGCGCTACGTGACCACCGAGGTCGAGAACAACGAGCTGATCATCAGCACGCGGCGCGGCTTTTTCGGCACGCCCATCGAACGGGTAACCTTTACCCTGACCGTGAAAGACCTGAACAAGGTTTCATTATCCGGCGCAGGCGCAATCAAAATTTTTAAGCTCGACACTGATGATCTGGAAGTCGACCTGACCGGCGCGGGCAGCGTTGAAATTGATCATCTTTCCGCCGACAACCTGGATATCAACCTGACCTCGGCCGGCGCTATCGTGGTCGCTGGAGAGGTGGACAACCAACAGGTGAACATCAGCGGCGTGGGCAGTTACGAAGCCGGTGATTTGCGCAGCAATAACACCAATATCCTGCTCACCGGCGCCGGCAGCGCGGTAGTCTGGGCGGAGGGCTCGCTGGATGTGAACGTGACCGGCGTGGGTTCAATTTCTTACTTCGGGGAAAACCCGCAGGTGAGCCAGAACGTGAGCGGCCTGGGTTCGGTCAACAGCAAAGGCGCGCACGATTAATTAACGCGTATTTTAAAAAATCAAAACCACCCGTAAAACGGGTGGTTTGATCTTTGGCTATAAGCCTGGAA
>CALGUJ010000330.1 GCA_937902055.1 uncultured Pelolinea sp. | reverse complement strand
TTTATCCGGATTGGTCGATTATAAACGCATCGATCCCAACGATATTTTTATGGGATTGACCATCCACCATGCGGTTCAAATGTTTCTCACTTTAGGGTTGATTTGGTTGCTTGCCAGGTTATTGGATGTGGATTTCAGTCTCGGTATTGGTGATTCCCGAAATGGATTAAGATTCCTGGCAACCTTCGCAGCCGTATTTTTCGCGGTAGCTCTTGTCTATCATTTTGTAATTCATCTCACGGGCAATCTTCCGATCTATGATTTCCCTTTGACTTCCGGCAACATATTGGGCACCTTGTGTTTTCAATTGTTCATGAGCGGACCCTCGGAAGAAATCCTTTATCGCGCGCTGCCTGTCACCCTGTTTGTTTATGGATTTGGGCGCAGCATTCCTGTCAAGGATGATGTTACGCTGGAAATTATTGCTGCCTCGCTCCTGTTTTCCATTGCTCACATTCAATGGTCGCTTGCACCTTTCACGTTTGAAGTGAATTCTTTTCAAATAATCTACGCTTTCGTTCTAGGAATGATTCAGGGCGTGGCTTATCAACGCAGCCGCAGCATCCTGTACCCCATGCTCATGCACAGCATCAGCAATGTTCTAATGGTAGGAATGGGGTATTTATTCACCCTGTTTTTGTAGTTCAAATCAGAGGTAAAAATAATGATCGTTGTGCGAAATAAACTATGCAGTTCTGATTTAAGAACCAGAATCCAGATTACCTTCTTAATATTTATTATCCTATTTTTCGGAGTAACGGTTTTTGCTTACTATCTTCTCCCCGAAGGTTTGTTGAAAAATAAGAATCCATTACAGAATTGGGAGGCGTCCGGAAACACAATCATTTCGGCCATCCAAATTTTTTTATACAATTCAATGTCAATTATGGTTATTTTCCTCGGCAGTTTGTTTGGCCGGAAAAAGGAAAGTGAAACTCAATACCTTTCACTTGGATACCAGGCTTTTTTCACATTGATAACAATAAACGCTATCGTTTTAGGAACGTGGTCGTTTTCCGTGGAGAGCGAATCGCTCCCCCTGATCACCAGGTTGCTCCGCACATTCGACCTCTTGCATCGGGCCGGCCTTTGGGAAATGTCCGGGCAATTGTTGTTTACCTGTTCGCTCGCGCAAAGCGCAATCGTACTTACCAACGGAAAAAATACCACAACCGGAAAAATTAAAGATATTCATTTAATACGATCGGAACGTATTGCCATAGTTGTGGGTATTCTATTTTTGTTGGTTGGCGCGCTGGTGGAAAGTACGGCGATAAACAATATAGCCTGATTCCTTTCTTCAAGAATGGAAGGTTGGGGAAGCGTGAATTCAGGCTACAATTAAAATCCAAATGAAAAGGAATACAGAAAAGCCCCGCTCAGCCTGGGACCTGCGGATATTAAAAGTCATCCTGTGGGTTTATATCGTCCTGTGCCTGATCATCGCGGGCTTGAATTACGGTTACGCATCCCGTGCTGCTCCCGAAATCGGGCAATTGATCAGCCGGTTCTGGCATTTTTATGAGAATTGGGTAAAGACGGTTTTTATTTTAATCGGCAGTTACCTGACCATCAGAATCGTGAATCGAACCGGCAAAACCACCCTGCGTAGGAGAAATCTGTTCGGGTTCATCCTGGCGGCGCTCATCGTCCACATCTTGCTGCCGGTTTTCTTGAAGAATCAGGAAGTGTATTTTTTCAGCATGCCGCTGCCCTGGACGACTGCGCCATTGCAGTTGTTATATGAGGGTTCATCGTTTTATCAAAGCCGTTTCCCGGTTTGGGGTGCTGCTGGAATTTCGGCAGTTCTGATCTTTTATATGATAGCCAGCCTGGTGGTTGTCATCGGCACCCTTCTCTTCGGCCGGCGTTGGCAGTGTTCAACTTTATGTTTATTCAATGGTTTTGCCGCCGAAGTATTTTCCCCGGCCATGCCGCTGCTCGGTAAGAAAAGGATATTAAAACCGCTTTCACTAACTATTCTAACGATTGCGAGATGGCTATTCCTTGCCCTGGCGTCCTTTTTCACTATTTGGTGGATACTTTTCCTGGCAAATGTTCCCATCGATGGAAATCCTCTCGTTGTCGCTAAAGTAGAGAATTACATCTACCTGAGCGGAGAACTGCTCATGGCCATGTTCTTTTGGGTAGCCTTTTTTGGGCGGGGGTATTGTTATTATTGTCCATTGGGAACCGTCCTGTCTTTCCTCGCAAGAGCGGGGAACCAACAGATCGTCACCAACCGGAACGAGTGTATCCAGTGCGGCCGCTGCAATCGGGTTTGCCCCATGGCGATTGACATCATGACGTGGGCAAAAGTGGGCGAACCGCTATGGCACAGCCGCTGCGTGGGCTGCGGTCATTGCGTCGATGCCTGCCCGACCGAGACACTTGCGTATTCAACGCGGTTCTTGCAACGTTTCACTGGGCAGTAAAAAGAACGTTCCATGAGTATGGCGGGGGTTTTCACATGCTCCAAAGCAGCGTTATGCTGTGGGCTTCTGGTTGAGGTTTTATTGTTTATAATTACGGGCGGAAAATACTATGAAGAAAATCCAAAAACCATACACTCTTTCGGTAATTATCCCGGTTTTCAACGAAGCCAATACCATTCAGGAGATCATCCAGCGTGTCAAAGACACGGATTTGGTGGACGAAATCGTGCTGGTGGACGACGGCTCCAAAGACGGCACTCGCCGTATTTTAACCGATTACCAAAACAAACCGGGTATCAAGATTATCCTGCATGAAAAAAACCAGGGTAAAGGCGCTGCTATCCGGACCGGCTTGCAGGCAGTCACCAGCGACCTGGTGTTGATCCAGGACGCCGACCTGGAATATGACCCGCGTGATTACCCCATGCTACTGCAACCGATCAATGAAGGGTTGGCAGATGTGGTGTACGGTTCGCGCTTCCTGGGCGGCCCTCGCCGGCCGATCCTGTTCTGGAATATGGTGGCCAACAAGATCCTGACCTTCACCACAAATATTTTGTATAACAACATTCTGACGGATATGGAAACGGGCTACAAGCTTTTCAGGCGCGAGGTTGTAAAGGATATCCGCATCCGCGCCAGGAGCTTCGATTTCGAACCGGAATTCACCGCTAAGATCCTGAAAAAACACATTCGTATTTACGAAGTCCCCATCCGCTTCACCCCGCGTTTCTATGAGGAAGGCAAAAAGATTAAGATGAAGGATGCCTTTATTGCGATGTGGACGCTGATCAAGTACCGTTTCGTCAACTAAAGCGTTTGTTTCGAGATGAAAAGTCACGCGCATGAGGGATCAATAAATAAATGGATAGGCTGGCCGGGCGGATTGCTTGCTACGGCTTTCGTTTATTTTTCGGCGTTGAAAATTACACTTCCCTCATCAATCATCAGTAAATTCAGCCCTTTTACGCTGCTGCATTTTGCCGGCCTGGTTATCCTCTTTATTCTGGTATTCCAGATAGCCAACCGTCCGCTGCGCACGGCTGCCGGGCTTTTCCTGACAGCGCTTGTATTCGCGCTGCCGCTGGCGATCCGCCTTTCCACCAGCCTTTCGAACGCCACCGTGTTGGGCGGTTTCATCCCATATAAAGACGGTTACTACTACTACAATGGCGCGAACATGCTGCTGAATGGGCAGCCGATCACCGCGGATGGCTTGCAGGGCGCGTTCCGGCCGTTATTTCCGGGATTGCTTTCAATCCTCCTGACCATCACCGGCGGTAATTTGCTGGCGGCTCTGGCGATCATGATCGCTTTTCTGGGAGGAAGCGTTTATTGGGCGGCTGCCGCCATTCGCAGCCAATATGGCCCGCTGCCCGCTGCCATTTTTTTCGCATTGACCTACGCGTTCATCCGACCGATGATCGGCGACACGTTGACCGAAGTACCCAGCCTGGCTTTCGCCTGCCTGTCGTTGGCGCTGCTGCTCGGCGCTGCCCGAACCCATCGCTTCGCGGATGCCGCCTGGGGCGGGGTCATGCTGGTGCTGGCGGTCAGCATCCGCGCCGGGGCTTTTTTCATGCTGCCTTTCCTGATCATTTGGCTGGGATGGTTGTTCCGGGGCGACAGGAAATTTTCCTGGCGCATGGCAATCATCTTCGGGCTGGTTTTCGTTGCCGCTTTCGGCGCGTTCAACCTCCTGCTGCCGCGCTTGATCACTGAAAAAAGCGGTGCCACTTTTGGCAATTTTTCCTGGATGCTGTACGGCCAGGCGGTAGGCGGGGCGGGTTTTCAATACCACCTGCAAGCGCTCGGCACGGACGATTCCGCCGTGGTGCTGCAAGCAGCGCTGCAGAAAATCCGCGAATATCCGTTGGGATTGTTGATCGGGTTCTATAAATCCTACCGTGATTTTTTCACTCACAATTCAATGGGTATGTTCGATCTGCTTTCCGGCGGCAAAGCCGGTTGGGGTTGGCTCTTTTGGTCGATGTGCACTGCCGGTTTGATCTATGGCATTGCACGCGCGATTGCCGAGGTCAGGGATTCTGTGAATGGTATGCTGCTGGCTTGTTTCCTGGGCATTCTGGCCTCGATCCCGTTCCTGCCGCCTGTCGATGGCGGGAACCGCTTTTATTCCGGCAGCGCGCCTTACCTGTTTGCCTTGATGGCGATCCATTTGCCCGCGTTGAATTTAAACCATGAAAAAGAAGAACAGCCGGCCGCTGCCCCGCGCCGGAGATCGCCTGCCTGCTGGATGGCCGGGATTATCACCGTATTAATGATCGGCGCGCCGGCGTTCATCCTGAATCTGTCACGTTCGGCGCAAATTTCGCTACCCGAATGCGCGGCAAGGGAAACACCGGTGGCCTTTCAAATCCTGCCGGGGAGCTTTGTGGATGTTCTGCCGGACGAGGCGACCGGTTGCGGAATTTCTCCGGCTGTCTGCCTGTCGCAGTTTACCAAAAGCGGCATGGATCGCGCCAACGATGATTTTTATAATACGCTGGTGGCACTTGGCGAAAATTCAAATGGCGGCTTCCGTTTATGGGCCGGCCTGGATTACGGCAGCCTGGAATACCATTTTTTCATCCTGCCGCTTGAAACCGGGGTTCAAATACCCACGAGCTACCCGGTTACCGGCTGCGCGGAAAAGGTCGCAACCCGCTTCCAAAACGTCCTGCAGATCGTTGCGATTGACTGAATAATCGCTCCCTTTTTCTCTGGAAAAATACGCCGGGCTTGGTTATACTAATAGCTTCCTTTCTCCCGCCTTACGGTTTGGGAAATTTTAAATGGAAGTTTTTTAATTTATTGATTGGAGCTGCAAATGACCAGGAATGTAATTATCGATTGCGATACCGGAATGGACGATGCGGTGGCTTTATTGTTGGCATTGCGTTCCCCGGCACTGAACGTATTGGGGATCACTTGCGTGAATGGCAATGTCGGCCTGGACCACGTGGTCAATAACACCCTCAGAGTGGTCGAGCATTCCGGCAAAGACGTTCCGGTTTTTGCAGGTTACTCAACCACTTTGATGCGCGCCGGCGGAGAGGACGCTGCCGCGGTGCATGGCAAGGACGGCTTGGGCAATCTGCCGTTTCCCGCTCCGAAGAAAACGGTGGAGAAAGAACACGCCGTTGACTTCATCGTGCGCACCATCATGGAAGCCAAAGAACCCATCGACTGGATCACCCTGGGCCCCATGACCAATTCCGCCATGGCCATCCGACGCGAACCGCGTATTGTGGATAACGTGCGCATGCTGACCATGATGGCCGGCGGGGTGCAAGCGGGCAATACCAGCGTGATGTCGGAATTCAACGTCTATTTCGATCCCGAAGCGGCGCGCATTGTGTTCGACAGCCGTATTCCCAAGACCATGGTGCCGCTTGACCCGTTATGGGCGGGCGGTATCCTAACCGAGGAAAATTTGAAGACTATCCATTCCGCCGCGGATCGAAATTCGTGGTGCGGGATGGCCAGCCAAATTTTCACCAAAACCCTCGCGACCATGCTTGAGCTGGGCCGCATCCGCGGCGATGAACGTCGCTACGTTTCCCCGCCCGATTTGCTGGCGGTTGCGGTGGCCATCGATACCAGCATCGCAGAATTGAAAGATTACCAGGTTTTTATCGAGACCACCGGTGAATATACGCGCGGCATGACCGTGGTCGACCGGCGCCGGTTCACGCATTTGGGTGTGGATAATCAACGGCAAAAAGTCGCCGTGGCGCTCGCAGTTGATCAACAAAAATATTCCAGGCTGGTGCTCGATACCTGGTTGAATAACTAGCAGCAGCCATTGCGGAATTCAAGAGGTCTCGTGCTATCGGTCATTCAACAATATATTAAGAACGTCAAGGGTTTCAACCGCAACGTCAAATTGTATATTTTGGCGACGGTTTTGATCAATATCGGCTTTGGCGTTTTCTACGCCGATTTCAACCTGTACATTTTGTCAATGGGCATGACACCGGATTTTCTGGGCATCATCCTAAGCCTGGCGCCTTTTGCTGAAGGATTATCCTCCATCCCGCTCGGTTTCCTGGCGGAAAAGATCGGTTTTAAGCGCTCGTTGATCATGGTCTACATCGTGCTGGGGTTTGCTTATTTCCTGCAGGTGATCAGCCCGGCCAGATGGTTGATCATGTTAGGTTCGCTGATGGTGGGGTTGGTGATCGGCGGAAATTTCATTATTCAACTGCCATATTTATCCCATTACACCCGCGAAGACCGCAACTCGGCCTTCAGCATGACCACGCTGGTTTACTACATCACCAACGCCACCGGCAGCCTGATTGGCAGCCGCCTGCCGGCGCTGTTGAATCCGCTCTTCATGAATGAGACGCTTACGTATCGGGTTCTGTTGAGCGGTGCCAGTTTGCTGGTGCTGTTTGGGTCGGTGCCGATGTTTTTCGTTGAGGATGATAAACCGGATCCCAGGCGCGACATCAGCTTTGAGCCTTATTTAAAAGGGATGGATCTGAACACGCGAAAATTCGCCATCACCGAGTTTTTCATCGGGTTGAGTTTCGCTTTCATCGCCTCTTTCCTGAACATTATTTTTGTGTATTACTTTCATGCTTCCCTGGAATTTTATGGCACCACGCTGGCTGTGCTGGTGATCCCGACCACACTTTTCCTGTTTTTCGGTCCCGCGATCGCAGGAAAGCTGGGAAATCTGCGGGCGGTGCTGATCGCACGCGCCATGGTGATTTTCATGGCGTTTGGCGTGGTGATGACCATCAATCCATATATCGGCGCGGCTGCCTTTATCCTCTTCCGCTCTTTCTTCGGTTTTTCACAATCGCTATGGTTTTCATTTGCCACGTCGGTTTCCACCCGCCGCTCGCGCATGGCTACTTCTGTCTGGCTGGAGATTACTTTTCAGATCGGTATGGGTATTGCCGCTTTGGTGGGCGGCCAATTGATCGCGGCTGGCGCCTTTCGCATGTTGGGGGTTATATCCGCGATTTCCATGGCGGTTTGCCTTACCCTGACTTATAAATATTTCGGCAGGGAATACCTTACAGCCTTGAAAAAACCTGAATTGGCAGTATCCGAATAGTATATACTTTATAGTAAGATAGTAAAAATAAAAACGACCATCCTTTCGAAATCCTAAAGGATGGTAATGGTCTTTCTATTGAGTATTTGGAAAATGAAAAAGTTATTCCGCATTATTCCT
>CALGUJ010000329.1 GCA_937902055.1 uncultured Pelolinea sp. | reverse complement strand
TGCTTTTGAATGACTTGCGATCTCGAGCTATAAATCAAAGACCTCAACATTATCTCTTCCGTAAAGTAGAGTAAGAGAAAAGAGGTAATCATAAGCAAGAGATTGCCACGCCCGCCTTTGGCGGGCTCGCAAAAACAACTCTACATATGTTTTCGCGAGCGAAGCGTGGCGATCTCGGATTGCCTGCCGAGACCCTTCCTCATGAGGATGCTCCGTGATCGCTGCGTTCAGGGTAACAACATTCGTAGAACGGCATTCCAATGCCGCCGCTTCATAATAAAAAAATGCCCTGTAGCAAAATATCTGTGTGCATCACCTATTAATGAATTATCTGTGTTTATCTGTGTTAATAATTAGTGAGCAAGAAGCAGAAAATGTCCGAATAAATTTCAGGATGAATTAGAATTACTGCAACATCCTATGAGTAAATTTCACACCCAATACGTCTGCCAGGAATGCGGAAAGGTATCGGCTCGGGCTTTCGGGCGCTGCCCCACCTGCGGCGCGTGGGACTCGATGATCGAAGAAGTCGTCTCCGAGCCCGGCGCGCCGGAAAAGAAAGGGCGTTCCGGTTTGGAGATGCAATCCAAAGCCCTCACGCTGGACGAAGTCAGCAGCGAAGGCGAAGAACGCTGGCCCCTGAGCATGAGCGAGTTCGCGCGCGTGCTGGGCGGGGGCATGGTGCCCGGCTCGATTGTGCTGCTGGGTGGCGACCCGGGCATCGGCAAATCCACCCTCATGCTGCAGGTGGCGGCCGAGATCGCGCAGGATAGCCGCGTGCTGTACGCTTCCGGCGAGGAATCCGCGCGTCAGATCAAAATGCGCGCGCAGCGCTTGAACGCCAACGGGCAGGCGGGTGAATTCCCCAAAAATCTCTACCTGGTGACCGAGACCAATCTGGAAGCCATCCTGACGCACACCGAGCAGGTCAAACCGGCGCTGCTGGTGGTGGACTCCATCCAGACGGTTTACCTGGACGGGCTTTCTTCCAGCGCGGGGTCGGTTTCGCAGGTGCGCGAATGCGCTGCGCGGCTGCGCGAGGTGGCTAAATCCAGCGGCATTGCGATCTTCCTGATCGGGCACGTCACCAAAGAAGGCGTGATTGCCGGCCCGCGCGTGCTGGAGCACATCGTGGATACCGTCTTGCAGTTGGAGGGCGACCGCTTCCAGTCCTACCGCCTGCTGCGCTCGATGAAGAACCGTTTCGGGCCGACCTCCGAGGTGGGTGTATTTGAAATGCGCGAACAGGGCATGGCCGAGGTCAGCAATCCTTCCGAGGCGTTCCTGGCCGAGCGTATGACGGACGCGCCCGGTTCGGCCATCGCGGTGACCATGGAAGGCACGCGGCCTATCCTGGTGGAGCTGCAAGGGCTGACCAGCCCGACCAACTTCGGCAATCCGCGCCGCACCACCAATGGTCTGGATCTCAACCGCCTGCTGCTGGTGGCGGCCGTGCTCACCCGCCGCGTGGGGCTAAACCTCTCCAACCAGGATATCTTCCTGAACGTGGTGGGCGGGCTGACCATCGAAGAGCCGGCAGCCGACCTGGCGGCGGCGGTGGCGATTGCCTCCTCGCAGCGCGATAAACCCGTGCGCGCCGACCTGGCCTTGATCGGCGAGGTGGGCTTATCCGGCGAACTGCGCTGGGTCAGCCGCATGGAAATCCGGCTGCGCGAAGCGGCCAAGCTGGGATTCAAAGCCGCGGTCATCCCGCAGCGTTTAAATGCCAATGTCAGCCTGCCGGGCGGGATCGAGGTTTTGGAAGCCCGCTCATTGGCGCAAGCGATTAAAATTGCATTGATCGTATGAATCAGGAATCGAGGAAAAGAATGCCGGAAATGGAAAGATTGATCAATCAGGGCGTCCCCATGCACGTGCGCAGCAATCACGCCCTGGAACATGCCACCCTGCACGTACTGCAGGAAAAAGGCGTACGCGTGCCGTTGGGGGGTATTTCGGATGCCGGCGGATTTTGGATATATGGCGAAATCACCACTGAAGAAATTGCAACAGCGGCCAGCGAGGGTTTACGGCGGCTGGCGGAAGGCGAGTCCGACCTGGCGGTGCACCCCAATTGCGGCACCAACATTGCCGTGGGAGCTTTGTCCGCTGGCGGTTTGGCCTGGCTGGCGATGGTTGGCACCAAGGGCGATGTCGGGAGGCGTTTCCGCAGGCTGCCGGTGGCGGTATTGATGGGCATGCTCGGCTACCGGCTGGCGCAGCCGCTTGGCCCCAAGGTGCAGGAAACCATCACCACCAATGCGGACGTGAGCGGTTTGAAGATCGTGGACGTGATCCGCCACGAGGTTTTGGGATATGCCGTGCACCGTGTTTCCACGCGCATGAACTCCCGTTAAATATGGCACAGCCGGCCGACCCGATCCCGCAGGCGGACGTTTACGTCCTGCAGGGCGATGATGAATTTTCCACCAAGGATTATCTGAACGCGCTGGCTGCCCAGATCCGGGCGGAAAGCGGAGCGGATTTGGGCGTCATCAATATGGATGGGCATTCTACCGACCGCGCCGTGCTGGCGCAAACGCTTAATTCCCTGTCCCTGTTCAGCCCGGCGCGTCTGGTGATCCTGGAGGGTGCACTGGATACCCTGCACGGCAAGGAAGATGCCGCCTGGCTGGCGGAAACCCTCAAGCAACTCCCGCAGAACACGCGCCTGGCGCTGGTCATTCCGGACAGCCGGCGTTACAGCAAGGGAGAATGGTTCTGGGAAAAGGTCGGCAAAGGACACTGGCTGCGCGCCGGCCTGGCCGACAGCGGCAAAAAGGTGGAATGGGTGGAGAAATTGCTGCCCAAGCAGGCTGATATGGCGGGTTGGATCATGGCCGAGGCCAGGAAGCAAGGCGGGGGGGACAAAGACCGCTTCGACGGGCGCGCGGCCGCGGAACTGGCCAACCTGGTGGGCAACAACCTTTTCCAGTCGCGCCAGGAGATTGCCAAGGCGCTTAGTTATGTGGGCCCCGATGGAAGCGTGACGCGCGAGGACGTGCGCCTGTTATGCAGCCAGTCGCGCGAAGAAGATATTTTCGAGATGGTCGATATGGTTGGGGCGCGCAATGCCCAAAAGGCGCTCAGCCTGCTGGAACGCCTGCTGCAGGACCTGCCGGCGCAGTATATCTTCAGCATGCTGGCGCGCCAGGTGCGGCTGCTGATCATGGCGCGCGAGGTATTGGATGAGCGGGGGGACGACAAGGAGCTGGCGGCGCGCACCCGACTGCATACCTTTGTGGCCGGCAAGGTTATGACGCAGTGCCGGCATTTCAGCATGGGGGAACTGGAAGCGCTTTACCGGCGGCTGGACCGCATGGACGAGGACGCCAAGACGGGCAACGCCACGCTGGAAGTGGCCATGGAAAGCCTGATCGC
>CALGUJ010000328.1 GCA_937902055.1 uncultured Pelolinea sp. | reverse complement strand
TTTATCCTGTTTCCTGATAGCGCAGTACAACTTTTTTCCATCTGGAGACCAGATCATTTGATTGATTTCTGCGTCCAGGCTGGTTAACGGACGGGCTTCGCCGCCGAAGACCGGCAGAATGTAAATTTGCGGAGGTTTTTCCGCAGAACCGCGGGTGGAGAGAAAGGCGATTTGCGTTCCATCCGGCGACCAGACAGGAGAAACATCTACATGGTCGCCATAGGTGAATTGCCGCGGTTCTCCGCTTTCAGTGGGCACGACCCACAAATTGCTGTATTTTTTTTCGGTTTTTTTGTCAACGCGCTGAACGGAAAAAATGATGTTTTTTCCATCAGGGGAAATCGCTGGCCCTGATAATACTTGAAAACGGTAAAGGTCTTCAGGACTGATTATTTTTTCTGGCATTGAATGCTCCTTTTAGCGATTTACTTGCTTTTACGAAAAATACTTTCTATTCCTATTTTATCCTTACTTGCTTATAGAAAAAAATAATTAACCCAAATCAGTTATTAATTTAACGTCAGTACGGGATAAGGGACTCCAACTGAGATAAACTTGGGTTTACCAGAACACAAGTATCCAGGAGGAGTCCCGATGGAAAGTTTAGTCGAATTATTCTGTGATGTCGATGATTTTTGTCAGGCATTTCTGCCCACCGTAGAGGAAAAGGTTCTCAGCAGTGGCGTCCAAACTCGGAAACGAGATCGTTCTCTGATCATCAGTGAAATCATGACGATTTTGATTCATTTCCATCAGTCCCATTACCGCAATTTCAAGGCGTACTATCTTGAATATGTCTTGCCGAATCTGCGCAGCGAGTTTCCCGGGCTGGTCAGCTATACCCGTTTTGTGGATTACATGCCTTCTGCTTTGATCCCCCTCTGTGTTTACTTCAAAACCGCTTGCCTTGGTGATTGTACAGGGGTCTCATTTATTGATTCGACCTCGCTGGATGTTTGTCTGAACCAAAGAATCGCCTCGCACAAAGTCTTTCGAGGGTTGGCTGAGCGCGGGAAGACCTCCACGGGCTGGTTTTTTGGCTTCAAATTACACCTGGTGATCAATGATCGGGGCGAATTGCTCAATGTCACCCTGACCCCAGCCAATGTCGATGACCGCAAACCCGTTCCAAGTTTGGTTCGCGGGCTGTTTGGCAAGGTCTTTGGCGATAAAGGCTATATTTCTAAGCCCTTGTATGATCTGCTCCGTCAGACCATCGGTGTGCAACTGATCACCAAACTGAAATCCAACGCCAAGAACCGCCTGCCGATGGAATGGATCGACCGAATTTTGATCCGCAAACGCGCGATTGTTGAGACCGTGATTGATCAACTCAAAAATATCTCCCAGATCGAGCATTCCCGCCATCGCAGTGTGGGCAATTTCATGGTCAATTTGATGTGCGGTTTGATTGCTTACGCTCACCAACCCAAAAAACCTTCTTTAGGTCGCGATGCCTTGGTTGGCCTCTCGGCCTAACCCGTACTGACGTTAATTTACTATATGATGTACGCAAAATAATTAAGATCGTTTTATCGAAACCCCCTTTAATATTGATTTCAATCCATGATTTTATGGCCAGGATGAACCTCGAAGACCTGTTGACACTGCGCATGTTGAAATTAAAAATGCGCTGACTGGTGAAAGCTGAGCGCATTTTTAATTGATTAGGAATGGCCGAAAATTCTGATTGAAATCTTCTTGCTTGGCGACAAATTTAATCGAAGTTTAGCTGCGAAAGGATACCCTTGAGAATATCGGCGGATTTTCGCAGACCTTCGATTTCATCCGCACTCAGATCCAGGTGAATTACCCGTTCCACACCACCCAGGTCAACGATACTGGGGATGCTCAAGCATACATCGGATATACCGTAATAATCTTTGATGTATGATGAGACGGAAAGTACCGTGCTCTGATCGCGAATGATTGCTTCGCAGATGCGCACCAGGCCCGACGCGATCGCGTAATAGGTGGCGCCTTTCCGCTCAATGATGTGATAAGCCGCATCGCGTGTCTGTTCAAAAATTCTATCAAGATGCTGCTCATCACAACCCAGGCCATTGACGGCGCAGTACTGCGGCAAGCGCATTCCGGCGATATTCGCCAGAGACCAGGCCGGCACTTCACTGTCGCCATGTTCGCCGATAATGAATGCATGCACGGAGCGCGGATCAACGTCAAATTCCTGGCTGAGCAGATAGCGGAAGCGGGCGCTGTCCAGAACGGTTCCAGAACCGATGACCTGATTGCGCGGCAATCCGGAAAGTTCCTGCGCCACATAGGTCAGGATATCAACCGGATTGGTCGCGATGATGATGATCCCTTCCGGGTCGTTCTTGACGATATTCGGGATGATCTGTTTGAAGATGCCCGTATTGCGCTGAACCAGGTCCAGGCGGGTTTCACCCGGACGTTGAGCCGCCCCGGCAGTAACGACGGTCAGCAACGCCCCTTTGCAATCCTCGTAATCGCCGGCCCAGATGCGAACCGGCCGGCCGAGCGGCATGGCGTGGTTCAAATCCATGGCCTCACCTTCGGCTTTGGCGTGATTGGCGTCAATCAGTACAATTTCCGAAGCCAATCCGCTCAGAAGCAGCGCATAGGCAAATGTCGCGCCGACATTTCCGCAGCCGACAATAGCAACTCGGGTAGGTCTTTTCTGTAAGTTTTTCATTATGAGCCTCTTATGGTACGAAACCAGATTTTTTTAGCGTTTTCGATTTTGCGTGTACCGGTCATAAACACGTTTCCAGGTGGCCGAGGGCTTTTCTGGACGTGATTTTTTATGCGCGTCACTGCTGATGAAAAAAGAGAAATCCTCGATGATTTTCGAAATTGGTTCATCGGGTTCCTTCTGGACAATTGGTTTGCCCAGGTTAATTGCCTGGATAAGTATATCAGGAGAATAGGGTAAGGTGACTGAAATTGTCCGATTAAGCGCCTGCTCAATCCGGTCGCGGGTTAATCCATGCCTTGGAAAAGTGTTATTCAACACGATCTTGATTTTTTCACCGGTATACCCCAGCCGGTTATAGGTATCCAGGGCGGCGGCCGCAGCGCGGACCGAAGGCAGTTCAGGCGCGATGACCAGCAAAAGCAAATCGGATGCGTCCAATGCTTGCAGCGAGACCTCGCTGAAATCATGCGGCAGGTCCACCACAATATACTCATAATTCGGCCGCAGCAACTTGATGGATGCGTTCAGCGCTTCAATCGAGAGGGTCTCAGCATCGGTCGGGGTGGTTGGCGCGGCGATGAACTCCAGACCGCTATTGTGCTGTTCAATAATGGAATGGAGCAAGTCTGTATCTACATCGTTAGCGACGTAGCCGGCTAAATCGGCCCAGGTTCTTTTCAGCGGCATATTCAGCATCAAAGCGACTTGCCCGGCCATCAGGACCAGGTCGATTAGAAGC
>CALGUJ010000327.1 GCA_937902055.1 uncultured Pelolinea sp. | reverse complement strand
GCCTTCATGATGGTCAGGGGTACGCGTTCGCTGCTTTCCAGCGGCCGCATGACAATGAACTGCCCCGCCTGGAATTTCCTGGCGATCAGGGGGGCATAAATTTCAAACCGGAAGATATCCGGCGCGATTTTGGTTTTGGCTTTGATCTCAAACATTATTTTAACCCGCACAAGTATAAACGATTTATGAGGATGAAGAGTGCTTTCTAAACTTTCCCGGCCTGCACCAGGCTGGCGAAATGCTCGAAAGAGCGGTCGTAGCTGCGTTCAGCTTCCGGCGAAAAGCAGCAAGCCGGCAATTCCCGGTTCTGAACATGGTAGCTGATGCAATCGCAGCAGGTGCCCTTGCGCGAACAAGGTTCATAAGTGCAGTTGCAATGCGTCAGGTTGTGCGTTTTCTTGCAATCCATGGGTTCCTCCGTTTGGCGATGGGGCTGGCACTAAAATTGCATTATTATACCAACAGCAGGCTTTTTTATTGTATGATTTAACCACGGTGAGGAATCTTTTTTAACATGGAAGAAGTGCAACCCCTTTCCATCTCGGGATGGCTCGATCAGGCGTCGGCTGCAATGAAGAGCGGCGACAGCGTCCGCGCGCGCGAGTGCGCCCTGGCTGCCGCGCATCAGGATCCGCTCTGCGAGCAAGCCTGGCTGATCCTGGCCTCCCTGAGCCAGCCGGAACAGGCCATGCTTTACCTGGAAAATGCCCTGCGCGCCAACCCCCGCAGCCGGGCGGCCCGCAAAGCCGTCCGTCTGGTATTCAGCCGGCTGAAATCAGCGCAAAATGCGCAAACCCCGGATGAACCTGACAATGAACCCGATCCCGCTGCGCTGACTATTCCAACGCCTCTTGATGAGCAATATTTTCCGGAAAGATCCACGGAAGGTGAAACACTGGAAACACCGGAAGAAACGCCAGAAGAAACCCAAACCAGGCAGGAGATTTTGGATTATCTGCAATCCACTTCCGCCCCGCCGGACGCGAACCTCCCTGCCTCCTCACCCCAGAAGACCGGCAGAGCTTTGCGCCTGCGCAAGCGTTCGGAACCAACCGGCCAACGGTCGGCCTCCCGCGGTGGAAGAATTCGCTTTATCCGCAAAGTCTCGCCGCAAACCGGGCCACCAGGAACCCCGGTGGTATCATCCCTCGATTTACCCGCAGCAACGATTACTGAAAAGGCAGTCGAAACCTCCGAATCCATCACGCCGGTAGTGCCAGCCGAAGCTCCCGCAATTCCATCAGAAATAAAAACATTCGGGTCATTTAAGCCTGTCTCCAGTGAAACCGCGCCGACCGCGATTGAAGCGGAGGAAAGCCCTTCTTCGGAAACATCAGCCAGGGAATACCCGTTTCCTGCGAAATTGAAGCGCGCTCGCAAACCTGCGCCGCTTCCCGCGCCTGAACGATCGCCTGCCCGGCCCAAAAAACAACGCGCTCAAAAAAAGGCGGCCGATCGGCCGTTGCCCATTCCCGATCAACCCTCCGCCGGCGCGACGCGCGGAATGCGCGCATCGAAAAAAGCGGAACCAGTCGACGTGGACATGATCGAGCTGGTGTTGGTGTCCGTGGCGGCCATTGTGCTGCCATTGATCGTTTTTCTGTATTTCTATCTGGCTCGTTGATCGATAATGCGGATTTTACGAATAAGCAAAAAACGGATGCTTCTTAACGGGGTCGGCCTGCTGCTGTTGTTAGCGCTGGCCGCCTGCGGAAAAATTGCAGAGAGCATCCTGACCATCGGAGGAGGGTTGTCCACTCCCGAATACGCCGCCACACCGGTTAAGACGTACGCCACGCCCCTGCCCGAGTTTGAAGCGCTGCAGTTCGCCTGGTTTTACAAACCACCGGATAAAAATGCCGATCTCGCGGCGGTCGCGGCCAATTTTTCCTTGCTGATCCTGACCCGCAATGACGAATCGGAACGTTCCAGCCTGCGGGAAATGGGTTATACCGGCCCCGTCCTGCAATACCTGCGCTTCGAAGCCGTCATGGACCCCGCCGGCTGCACTGCCAAACCCTTCCAAAATCAGGTTGCCCACCTGGAAGGGGATTATTGCCAACTGTCGCAGCAGCACCCGGATTGGTTTTTAAATGACATCAACGGGAAAAGTATCCGCTACGACCAATCGCAATATGTTTTCATGGATCCCGGCAACCCTCAATGGCAGGCATATTTTTTGGATAAGGTCAAAGGCTTTCAATCCGATCCGGGTTGGTCTGGGGTCTTTTTGGATAACGTCGATGGCAGCCTGGGCCGCTTCGAGAGTATGCACACGCATTTGGAAAATTACGCGGATGACGCCGAGTACCAGCAAGCAATCATTTCTTTTCTTAAGTCTCTTTATACCAACTACTTCGCGCCTTCCGGAAAGCCGCTTTATGCCAATATCCCCTACCTGAAAAATGCCGATGCCTGGTTTGCCTATCTGCAATATCTAGACGGAGCCATGCTGGAATCCTTCGCGGCCGATTGGGATCATGGGTATCTGAGTGAGGAGGATTGGCTCGGCCAGCTCGACCTGGCGGAAAAAACCCAGGCGCTCGGCAAGCGCATCATCCTGGTCACTCAGGGAAGCGTCACCGATCAACAGCGCATGCGATATGGCCTGGCTTCCTTTTTATTGGTCAACCAGGGCCGGGCGAATTTCCGCTACAGCAATGATGAAGCATATCGCGAGTTGTGGTGGTACCCGCAGTTCGAGACAGACCTCGGCCAACCGCTGGGTCCGCGTTACGCGGAGAATGACCGCTGGCGGCGCGATTTCGAAAAAGGCTACGTGCTGGTGGATCCGGAAAAATATTCCTCTGAAATTATCAGCGAATGACCGCCGCCTCTTTTTCCGCTCGGATCAAGTTCCGGGATTTACAGATGATGGTGGTTGTCCAAAACAGGTATCCCCCAATTTTGAAGCATTCTTCGATAATCTTGACCGTCTCCCGTAATCCCGCAGATAAGGTTATCTTGTCGGTCAGTAAATCAGCCGCCAGCGATAAGGCAAACCAGGCGCCCGCGCAGAGAAACAGGAATGCTGTCCGATCGAATATCTGTTTCCGGAAAATAACCACGAATAAACCGAAAAGAATGATGTAAGCAAGATAAATGCTGCGTTCCCCAACCTGGAAGATGCCGGTGATGATCCGTTCGTGCAGCAAAAAACAATCATCCACCGCCAGGTACAGGCTGATCAACCCTAACCCAAGCACCGCCAGGCTCTCCCGCCTTGCGCCGGGAATCATTCGAAAAGTGAGCGCCAAAAGCGCGGCGCCTGCCCCCAGCATCAGGACGCCGGCACCGACCAGGGTGCTGAAGCCGATGAATTGGTTGACACCCAATACGGACGCGCTGTCTTCAATCAGGTAGCTCAACGGGATGGAAAACGTGCGGCTGATTCCCCAGGTGAGCAGAATGATGGCTGCCATGATCAAGACCAAAATCAGGATAGGCTTTTTGTACTGTTTAATTTGTTCGGGTAAATTTATGTTCACGTAATCCTCTCCGGCTATAATTGGTTTATGGATTTATTACCGGTTGTAGAAATTCAATTATTCATTCAGGCTTTCATCCAATCCTTCGAATCTGCCTACGATAGCAGTCACCAACATTTTGAAGGAACCGATATCTTTTATTATGGCCCTGAATTTTCCGTTTCTCCGCACGAGGTCGTGCCTTATCAATCCATCCTGTTCGGTTTGGATAAGACTCCAGAAGAATTGCACGCGCTCGCCCGTTCGGTGCGGTTCGCCGGCGATGGTTCTTATGCATTCCAGGTATTTCACCGGGAATCCGATCTGGGCATGCTTAAAATGCGTTTTCATGCCCTGGGCTGCCAATATTTTCTGCCCAACTTGTTGCAATCCATCGAGCTGCCCGCCGCCGGCGAAGCACCCGCCCTTGCCATCGATATGGTGCGCGATGCCCGGCAGGTGGATTTGATCAACGCGACCTTCTCCGATTTCAAACCCTTTCCCGCCAAATTGGCCGGCGCGCAAGACTGCACTGCTTTCGTCGCCCAAATCGACCGTCAGGCCGCAGGTTGGGGCTACCTGGTATTCCCCGACGCCCAAACCGCGTACGTCGGCGGCATGTTCACTGCCCCGGCTTTCCGCCAGCGCGGCGTGGCCAGCGCCATCCTCAACCGCATGCACCAATTTGCTTTTGACAAGGGTGTAAAAAAGGTTCTGCTGGTGCCCTCTTTCATGGCCTGGACCTTCTACAGCCGGCGCGGTTACCGCACCATCGCTCATTTTTCCACTTTTCTGCCTTCTGAAGAAAGCATGTCCGCCAGCAAATGAGGCTCCAGCCGGTAAAGCCGCGCCTCCCTGGCTGCGCCCAAAACCGCCAGCCAGCCGCAGGTTCCCGCCGGCAGCGGCAATTTACTCAGGCGGCATTCGCGTATTTCAAAGAAATAATCGTTCTCCCGCATGCCCCTGACGGTTCCGTTTGAGATCGCTTCCAGCGTGTTCACCTGACTGGGATGGATTGCCAGCCCGTACCCGGCGGCTTTCAGCAAAGCTTCCTTGGCGCACCAATAATCGAGAAATTGCGCGCCCTGCCGCTCGGCCGACATTCCGATCCAGGCCGAATATTCTTCCATCGAAAGGTAGGTGCGCGCCAGGCGCTTCAGGTCTATTAATGTCTGTTCTTTCTCGGCATCGATGCCCACCTCGCA
>CALGUJ010000326.1 GCA_937902055.1 uncultured Pelolinea sp. | reverse complement strand
ATGACTCCCCCAACCAGGTAAATTTCGCCGCAATTTTCAACAGAAGCAAGAACGGCGCTCTCCAACTCCGCGGGAAGTATTGCTTGCCGGATCATATCGGGCCGGGTTCATCCACTATATTTGTCAAGATCGACCACCCCGATGAATGGCAAGTTACGGTAATATTCGTCGAGGTCGAGGCCATAACCAAACACGAATTTATTGGGAATTTCAAAACCGGTGTAACGAATGGGAACTTCCACTTCGCGCCGTTCGGCTTTATCCAACAAGGTGCAAATATCCAGGCTGCGTGGTTTGCGGGTGGAGAGCAGGTCCAACACATAAGAGAGCGTATTCCCGCTGTCGATAATATCCTCGACAATCAAAACGTCTTTGTCGTAGATATTGGTATTCAAATCCATGGTGATGCGCACCATGCCGGTCGAATTTCGATTACCGGCGCCGTAAGATGAGATGGCCATGAAATCCATCGCGTGCGGTACGTGTATATGCCTGCACAGGTCGGTCAGGAACATGACCGCGCCGCGCAGGATGCAAACCAGCAGCATTTGCTGGCTGCCCTCATAATCCTTGCTGATCTCCTTGCCCAATTCCGCGATGCGTGACTGCAGTACATCTTCCGGGATCAGGATTTCCTTTAAATAATCTTGATATTTTTCCATAGGTCAATCCCTTGGTACTTCGTGATGGGCGCGGCAGCGTGCTTCGTACATTTCAGAAGCGCCGACGATGACGATCGGGTCGTGGAAATGCGCCGGTTTGCCATCCACCAGCCGCTGCGTGCGGTTGGCCGGTTCTCCGCATTTCATGCAAATCGCTTGCAGCTTATCGACCTTGTCCGCCCGGGCCATTAATTCAGGCATGCAGCCGAAAGGCTCTCCGCGGAAATCCATATCCAGGCCGGTAACGATCACGCGCAAGCCTTTCGCGGCCAGGCTTTCGATCACTTTCACGATTCCCTCATCGAAAAATTGGGCTTCGTCGATCCCCACCACGGTGGTATCGTCTTTAATATTCGCCATGATCTCCGAGGAATCCTTGAGCGGGGCGGCATCAAAATCCAGGCCGGCGTGGGATGTGACCCTGGTTGCGTTGTAGCGGTTATCGATCACCGGTTTGAAAACTTGCACCTTCTGCTTCGCGATCACCGCTCTCCTCAACCTGCGGATCATCTCTTCGGTCTTACCGCTGAACATCGATCCGCATACCACTTCCACTGAACCGGCCTTTATTTCCATAAATTCACTCCTGATTTTTGATAATTAGATTTTACACTAACTCGCCTTTGCATTAAATAAAAAGAAGGTTTTGAAACCTTCTTTTTGTTATTACTTAGACGGAGATTTCTTCCGCGGCTGGCGGTAATTCGTAGCCATACGCGCGCAATTTCTTCTTGATATCGATCAATGTCTTGCGCCCTACTCCCGCGAGTTCCAGCAGAGCAGCTTCGCCGGATTCTAGTTTGGCTAAAATGTGGCCGACGTTGGTGATGCCGGCCTCAGCCAGCGACTCCGTTGCGCGTTTGCCGAGTTCGAGATCGGCAACCGGGCGA
Source organism: uncultured Pelolinea sp. (assembly GCA_937902055.1). Lineage (GTDB taxonomy): Bacteria > Chloroflexota > Anaerolineae > Anaerolineales > Anaerolineaceae > Pelolinea. The sequence continues at coordinate 2,135 of CALGUJ010000326.1, read as the reverse complement.
TCAGGTGAGACTTTTTCATCCTGCTTGCGCTTGGTATCCGCGATGAATTCCTGGCGCGCCTGCAGTTTCTTGTAGAAGCGATCCACCTGTCCTTCAATATCGATCAGGCGGGCCTGCTCGCCGGTGAAGAACGGATGGCACTTTGAGCAGACTTCGGTTCGGATTTCCTTTTTGGTTGAGCCGGTTTTCCAGGTATTGCCGCACGAGCAAGTGACCGTGGCATCCGGATAAAATTCAGGGTGAATTCCTTTTTTCATTTCATCTACCTCATTGAGCCTTTTCTCAGGCTTCCTTCGCGGGTTCAATGCTGACTTTTTTCTGACCGTTCGGCAATCGCGTGAAAGCTACTGTACCGTCAGTCATCGCGAACAACGTGTAATCCTTGCCGACGCCCACGTTATTGCCGGGTTTGATTCGGGTGCCGCGCTGGCGGACGAGGATGTTCCCGCACAGTACAATTTCACCATCATATTTCTTTACGCCCAGGCGTTTCGATTTGCTATCGCGGCCGTTCCTGGTTGAGCCGCCACCTTTTTTATGAGCCATGATCCATTCCTTTTCTTAAGCAACTATCCAAATTGGTTGGATATGATCGTAATTTTCAATGTCCTGCTGTTGCGTTATTTCTTCGCGGCCGGTTTTTTGGCTGCGGCCGGTTTCTTGGCTGCCGCAGGTTTTTTCGCGCTTGCGGCTGCTTTTTTGGCAGGTTCGGCTTTTTTCTCGGCTGGCTTGACTGTTTCGGCTGCCGGTTTGGCTACCTTGCCGGGAAAAGTGATCGCGTCCACCATCACGCGCGTATATTTCTGGCGATGGCCTGTTTTTCTGCGATAACGCTCTTTGGCGCGGTACTTGAAAATGGTGAGCTTGGGGCCTTTGAAGTGTTCCACTACTGTGCCGTCTACGGAAATCCCGTTCAGGTACGGTGTTCCAACCTGCACATTACCGTCATCGACCAGCAGCAAGACTTTGTCAAAAGTCTTCTTTTTGCCGACTTCATCGGGCAGCAAATCGATCTCAATGGCGCTGCCTTCGACGGCTTTATATTGCTTACCGCCGCTTTCAACAATTGCATACAACATAGATCTCTCCAATCTTCACTTCACCATCATCCACGCGATTGGTTCGCCCGTTGACGGGGAAGTTGGAATACATAATTTTACCCCAGCAACCTACCGCCGGGGCAAGCGAGTACCAATTATAAGATACGTTGTAATCAATGTCAACTACGGTTTAAGATGCGATGATCATCCTGGCGCTGCGTTACGCCAATTTGATCCAAATGCTCCAGAATTGCCAGTGCATATTTCCGGCTGGTCTGGAACATATCCCGCACTTGCGCCAGTGTGATGGTCGATTCTTTCTCCAGAAATTCCTTGATCCGACTTGTCATTCTCTGATAAACCTCCGGCAGCAGGGCAATGTCGTCGGTCAGTCGGACCAGCATGCCTTTCTCGATCATCGCTGCCAGCAGGTCCGCTTCATATCGGGCTGCCAGGTCCTGGGAGGATGGCGGTGCGTAGGGATTGGCATCATATTCCTTCAGAATGGCGCTGGCGGCTTTTTCCTGATCGGCGGAGAAAATTACCTGGCGTCCTTGAACGCCGACCTTGCCTTCTCTCTCGAAAAGAATCTCGCTGATAACCATCTGGCGCAGTAATAAATTGCTATGCTTCTGACTCATCTTGAGAAAATTGACCAATTCCCGTTTTTCAATACCGCTCCGCAGCGGGTGTTGGCGGTAGCATTGACCCAATTTATCCAGCACTCTTTCAACAATTACCTGCCATTTGTTCCGCGTCACCAGCAATGTCTCGCGCTCTTTGTCTGATTTGATCTGTAAAACCTCATCCCCGATCATTTGCTCGAGAATTTGCCGGGCGGCAATTTCATCAACGCCGCTCGCCTGAACAAATTCTTCCAGCCAAACGGGAGATTGAGTTTCCAGATTGGTTAATAGTATTTGCCCCTCGGAACCGCTGTCCATTACAGTCAGTTTTTTCACAGTCGCTTCAGCAAAGCGTTTATAGCGCCGGCTGGGATTTGCGTTCAGTACGCTGCCGCCCGCAATGGTCTCCCCCGGCGAAGGCCTGCGCAGGATCAAATGGTCTCCTTTTTCTGCCGGGATTGCGCTTTCG
>CALGUJ010000325.1 GCA_937902055.1 uncultured Pelolinea sp. | reverse complement strand
CGGTTACTGACCTTTTCCGCCTTCTGCAAACAGCGGTCGTTCACGCCGGCCAGCGACAGCCCTGGCGGCAGCGCCAGGCATTTTTGCGAGGACGTCAGCAGGAAGTCGATATCCCAGGCGTCCATTTCGATTTTTGAACCGGCCAGCGAAGAAACGGCATCCACCAGGATGAAGGTCTCCGGGCTGACTTCGCGCACGGCGGCGCATAAATCTTTCAAGGGAGCTTCCACGCCGGTGGAAGTTTCGTTGTGCACAATGGTAACGGCTTCGTAATGCTTCTTTTTCAGAGCGGCGCGCAGGTCGTCCGGCTGGGGAGCTTTACCCCATTCCACTTCGAGTTTGTCGGCACTTTTCCCGTTGGAAACCGCCACGTCGAACCAGCGCTTGGAAAATGCGCCGTTCACGCAGCAAAGCACGTCTTTTTCCACCAGGTTGCGGATGCCAACTTCCTGCATGCCGGAACCGGAATGGGTGCCTAAATAGACACGGTATTGGGTGTAAAAAAGTTTCTGCGCTTTTTCTGCCGCGCTTCTGTGGATCGCTTCATATTCCTTGCTGCGATGCGGCAGCATGGGTTTTGCCATGGCTTGCAGAACCTCGGGCGCCACATCCACCGGTCCGGGTACGAACATGTGAGCCATTTTTTCCTCCTGATTTAATTATGGAATGGTTAATTACAGAACAAACGACAGCGCGACCAGGATAGCGAAGAAAACAACCGCCAGCGCGCCGATGCGTTTCAAATCCTTGATCACATCACTGTAATCGGGATTGAACTCATCACTTCGGGAACTGATAACGGAAGTGGAACCTCCGGAAATTTTGCCGGCATCGCGATATTGTTTCTTGGATTTCTTGCTCATGGGGGACTCTCCTGATAGTTTTGCTGCGGATTTATACCACTTATCCACAAGTTTGTGTGGTCAATTTTAACCCTATTTTATTCCGCAGGCGATTCCGCGATGAGCAGTTTTTTTGAGATGATTCAATTACCGTGTTATTGGATAACCACGGAAATCTCAAATACCTTTTCCGGAGGGGTGTCTTTCTCAAAGGGCCGGCTGTAGATCAACTTCAAGGTGGTTTGGCCGGAGTGTATGGTTTTAAAGGTAAAGGTTGAAATCCCGCCGGCGCCGATCAGGTCGCTGTCACTTTTATATTCTTCTTCGCCCTGCTGATGCAAGTATTGCGCGTCCAAGTTCTGCACCGACCAGCTGTAACCGGTGGTGATGTTCCCTTCCAGTTTTACCACGATCTCGCTGCCGGCAGCTACCGAAATAGTCTGTCCATTGTTCTCCTCAGTCAGGATGGTTTGACCTGCCTTTGAGTGGCACCCCGCTGCAGCGAGCGCCAGCGATACGCAAAAAAGCAAACCGATTCTTTTCATGCTCTCCTCCTGAACCATCATTATAACCATAACGAAAAGAGCCCGGAAAAGTTCCGGACTCTTTGGTCGTGCTAGGGTGTCACGGTGAAGTAGCGGTAGGAGCTCCAGGGGCCGTTCACGCCATTTAGGTTTCTGGCGCTGACCCGCCAATACCAGCGGCCGGCCGGCAGCGGACCGACATCCCGCGAGGTAGCGCCTGCTGCGGAGTCGTACGTATAATCGACGCTCCCGAACCCCGAGCTATTGTCGATCTGGATTTGGTAAATATTCCCATAGGTTACCGCTTTCCAGGCCAACGTGACCGTGGCGCTGGTGGATTTCGCGCCGCTGTAGGGCGATGATAACGAGACCCGCGTTGGAACAGTGGGTTCAATATATACAAGGAAAGGCCCGCTCCAACCGCTCTGATTGCCGGCTTTATCGACTGCCCTCACGAACCAGTAGTATTGGGTCTTGGCTGCCATGGTCGGCGGCCGGTGGGATAGCGTGGTAAGCAAGGCGGAGGTGTAGCCGAAGCTGCTGGTTGATCCGCTGGTATTGTAAGCAAACAGGTATTTGCTGGCGGTAGGCGAGGCTTTCCAACTGAAAGTAGGTGTGCCGATCTTGGTGGATACGTCCTCGGGCAGCACCTGCACCGGAGCGGGAGGCGCAATGGTATCCACCGTGAAATAACGGATCGAGCTCCAGGAACCATACGCGCCGTTCACGTTGCGGGCGCGTACGCGCCAATAATATTTACCGTCTGTCAATGTAGAGACAGTATAGCTCAATGCGCTGACGCCTTCCTGGTCCACATCCTTGGGCACTAAAATGGAAAACGACGAGGATTTGGAGACTTGCACGTGGTAATTCGCGCCGTAATCGACTGCTTTCCAGGTCAATTCGGGAGTGTTGTCGTTCTTGAATTCTCCGTTGAGCGGCGTATTGAGTGTTGGCCTGAGCGGAACAGTTGGCTCGATGGTAATCGTAAATGGCGCGCTCCAGGCGCTCCAGTTGCCGGCTTTATCCCGCGCGCGCGCGAACCAGTAATAGGTCACTTTTGGGGCCATGATGGGTGGTTTGTGGCTGAGCGAGGTCGTATCCCCCGATCGATACAAGTATGAGTTGTAATCGGTTGAAGTGCCATATTCGAATTGATAATAGACTGCCGTGGAGGACTTGACCCAGGTGAACGTGGGCGTGCCGATCGCGGTCGCGGCGGTCAGCGGTTTATACAAGTTCGGCGGCAGGGGCGCGGTGGTGTCGACTGTGAAAGCGCGGTAAGCGCTCCACTTGCCGTAGGCATTGTAAGCGTTCAAACCGCGTACGCGCCAGTAATAACGGCCATCCGGTAATGCGCTGGATGTATAGGTCAAGCTAGTGATGTCGGCTTGGTCCTTGATGAGTGATGTCGCCGAGAAAGTCGAGCTGGTCGCGATCTGGATTTCGTACGAAACCGCGTTGACCGAGCTTTGCCAGGTGAACTCGGGTGTATTGTCCATGGTAAGCGCTTCTTTGGCCGGGTAGAGCATCAGCGGCGCGGGCGCCAGCGGCGTGGTGTAGGTTGCCCAGGAGATGTATTTGGCGACCTTCGATGTGCCGTAAGCAATGCGCATGTAGCCGTCTTCGCCCCACCAGGTATCCCAACTGTTGCGCAGGATCCAGTAACCGCCCGCGTCATTCCAACCCACCAATACGATCACGTGGTTGACGCCATCGCTGCCGCATTGGCTGCTTTCATTGGTTGAGAAAACACCCAGATCGCTGGTATACCAGGAATAATATGCATGGAAAGCAGGACCGCTGCAAACTGTTGCCAGGACCGGGCCATAGGTATAGATCGCGTTCTTGATCGCTGACACACTGGCGCCGGAAGTTGACGCGTAACTGGATAATTTATACGGATGATTGGAAACGTTGTAGCAGCCCCCATCGGTTGCGGTATAGGGCATGTCGCTTTCCAGCACTGCCCCGATCACACTCTGGCTTTTGCCAAGGGTGTTGGTGTGGTACTTGTGCGCGATCCAGCCGCCGTCGCAATCCCAGCCATCCTTGTTGCAGGAAACCAGGAATTGTTCCGAGAGATCGGTCACCGGCATGCCGGCCTTGACCATGGCGCCTTCCATCACGCCCACTGTGCCGAATGCCCAGCATGAACCGCAGCTACCCTGGTTGCGGATGGGGATGTTGATGGCCGGGTGGGTTGCGTCGCCCACACGCCAGTCAAAAGCGGCTGGCAATTCTGCCTGAGCGCTAAGAGTCTCCTCAGTTGCGCCCATAGCAGTCAGCGCTTCCTCCGCGCCAACGGCAGCCGGCGGGTTGGGATCGCTCAGGTCGATTTGATTAACCGACTGGCTGAAACGGATGGTCAAATGGCGCGTAATCTGCGGCTCAGGTTCAAAGGGGCGTTTATAAACCAGGCGGATGGTGGCGCTGCCGATCTGCGCGGGTTTGAGGGTCAGCGTGACCATATCCGGCGCGCCGATCCCCCCGCGTCCCAGGTAGGCGCTGTCGCCCGACATGCCAGCCCCTTCGCTTTCAGCCTGCACAATCTGCCATTCGTATCCGGTGGAGGGATTGCTTTCGAGCGCGATGCTGATCTCCTGCGTACTTTCCAGGGGCATTTCAATCGTGATCTCGGCTGAACCGCCGATGAATCGCACCGCGTCGCCCAGCTCTCCATACAGCACATCGCGGATCTCCTGCACGCCATCTTCTCCGTTGATGGTCATGCTATATAAACCGCCGCCCTGCGCGCTTAATTCGCTGTCGAGGCCTTGCGACAGAAAATCGGAGGTCAACGCGCTGGCCTGAGAGTAAACGCTCTTGCTGATCGCGTCGATTTGCAGCGACCACTGCATGCTTTCATCCGGCGTGGCTGAGGCAGTCGGCGTCAGCGTCTCGGTCAGCGCGGCGGTTGGTGTTTCCGTCGGCGTCTCCATTGGTGTTTCCGTCTGGATTACGCCCGGGGTTTCGCTGATCGCCGCCGGAGTTTCGGTGCTTATAGAGGACGGCGTCTGGCTTTCGGTGATTTCAGGATTGCCAGGCTGCGTGGACTCAAGACCAGAATCGGCTGTCGATTCCGGCAATGGGATTTCTCCGGTATCGGTTGCATTGCTCTCACCTGAAGGATTTTCAGGAGTCGGGGTCTCCGTGTACACTTCCAACGAGGTGGGGTTGGAGCCGGGCAGACTGTCGTCGGCCGAGATGATCCCGCTGTTCGTTAACGCGAACATAAAGATTGAAAACGATACAAAAAGAGTAAAAATAGTACGCGGTTTGGAGCGCATTTTCATAAACAGAAATTCCTTTTCTTGTATATTGATGTTGGCAAATGGACTTTACGTTTCTCCAATTTCTCTACTCCCCCTGCGATGTATTTTCAGGAGACTTTTGGATATGCAGCATATTAATAAATGATAATCGCAAGAATTCCCCCTGTCAATAATTTACAATACGAAATCCATTAAGAAAATGTTAAACCCATTTAATTCAGCACGAACCTTTATAACCCGGGAATTTTCTAATAAAAATTGGATCTCCCGCTTGTTTCTTTCCTCTAATAAGTAA
>CALGUJ010000324.1 GCA_937902055.1 uncultured Pelolinea sp. | reverse complement strand
GCCATCCAGAAATAAATTGAGGTCGTGCCGGAAACCTCGTATAAATATCCTGCTGAAAAAACACAAATACTTGAACCAATACTCATGCTCACGCTTTTCAATGCCTGGCCTGCCGCTTGTAATTCCTTTTCCACGTGAGTATTGATATAAGCAACCGAAGCGGACCAGATCAATGCGAATGAGGCTCCCCCACAGAATTGAAATAAAACCAGAAGAACGGGATTCTTTATTAATACCAATGAACATAATCTGATGAATTGCAGCATATAGGAATAAATAACCATCGTTGATAATTTGGATTTTTTAATTAACTGATCCACAAAAGAAAAACAGACAATCTCGCTCAAAATTGCCGTTGCCATTGAAAAGCTCATCGTTAATGAATTTCCACCTAATTCATTGATATGAAGAAAAAGATAACCAGTAATACAGGATTCGGAGATACCCCATACGATGTTTGCAATCAGTAAAATTAAGGATGTTCTTCTTTTTATGAATCTCCAAATGTTATTCGGGTTGAGCCTTGTTGGTTTATCGGTTGTTTTCTTGTCTGGAATAAAGAATGAGTTCATAAAGAAGAGGATGGATGTAATTCCCGCTACAAAGAACATAGCGCAATGATTCCAGCCAGTTAGAAGAAAACCGATCCCCAAAATTCCCAATCCCCATCCGAAAGATCCACCGATTCTGATCCGCCCATATCGGGATGGATCTTCTAATGAAATCAGAGTAATCCCATCCAGGATGGGGTTAATGGGGGCGGAGAAAATCGCATAAGTCGCACAGGCAAAAGCAGTCATCAACAAGTTTTCCGCCATTGACAATAAAACAATTGCTGACACAAATCCAATGGAACAGAGCCTTAATATCCAAATCGGTCTTCTCAAGGCATCGGATAAATATCCCAATGAAAGACTGCTTATTGAAGTAGCCAGGTAGGGAATACCAATCAACAATCCAATCTGTTTTCCAGAATAACCACTGCTTTCGTAATACATGCTTAAATTTGGAATAAAAGCAGCAGCGGCAAACCAATAAAGAAAATAGGCAACCGTTAGAGAGGAATCCGAGTATTGTCGAACTTTATTCGTTTTATCTAAAAGATATCGCATGACTAATGAGTGTGAATAAAAAAGCCCCTTTTTATTCGGGGCTTTTCTAGTAAAGCATTCGTAATTTTAGAGTTTACCCGCGCACCACAATGCAATCCTTTGCCAGAATTTGGCATAATCCGGCCATTCCAGGAAATTACCGGCCCAATGCGGACCTACATCCGAAGTAAAGACAATACTGCGTCCTTTTCCAGAAGAGCAGGTAGCAATGAGTGGATCATTGTTATATGAAGCAACCAATTCACTGGCAGGTTTCAGGTTGGTCTTGTTATAACCCAAATACATATATGGAACATCCCAAGATAAACCTTTCAGTATCGGATGATCGGGTTTATCCAGCTTCATGGAAAAACCTTCAGTGACTTCTACACGATCGTCAGCGCCGCGCGGCTCGCATGTTACCGGCATGATCTCCTCGATCTTGGTTCCGCTATACAGACCCTTACCTTGAAGGCCGGAAAATGAGAGCCAACCACCGATCATCATGAAACCACCACCGTTTTTCACGTAATCATATAATGCGTTTACCCTATTTGGGCCCATAGGAACCCGGAAAGGAGGGATATTCCCGGGTTGGAAGACAATATTGTTATACCCAATATCGCTTACTAAAACACAATCATACTGATTGAATTCTTCCACAGTGGAGGGCATATCCACAGTAGCATTACTACCGGGAATATGAACACATTCAATATCGCTGGAAGCGTTCAAGGCATTTCTTAAATAACGGGCAGAATCTGAATAATAGGCATATGACCAGGAATCCATGCCCTTCATAGATGTCATTAAATTCACCTGGGTATCGCCCACATACAAAACTTTTATTCCCATTTTTTCCTCAATAAAACCAATCTTTCCTTGTTACGTTATAATACTTTGTGGAAGGGGTGTCAGATAGGGGAAACCCTATCTGACACCTCGCGTTATCTTTACTCGCTCAGATCAACATTGGGGCAAAGATTTACATCACCGACATACTGGAATTTCAACAAAGCGGTGTCGCCGATATTTGCCTGTGTCAAAGCCGCCATTCCGACTGTCGTGTGTTGGGGAATTTCTTCCTTGGTGATTTCACCACGGAGATATTTGGCCAGCGTTTCAACAGCCAACCACCCCATCTTATATGGATCCTGCGCAATCAAGGTTCCATAAACACCGGCTTTTAAGTCCTGAACCTGCTGTGGATCAGCATCGTAGGATACGAGAACAATGTCACCTGCTTTTCCTTGTTCAATAATCGCAGATGCAGCCCCGGCAGCCGTGGATGAGACAGCCACGTAAACACCCTTCAAGTCAGGATTACCGATAATGGCTGCAGAAACGCATTCTGCTGACTTGGTTGCATCATGATGGGCGTAACAAGTCTCAAGCATCTTGGCATTCGGATTCAATTCTTTCATCGTATCAATAAAGCCTGCCACGCGCTGACCCGAGCCATAAGAACCCGGGGTCGTACCGACAGTGTAGTATGATCCTTCGCCGCCAGTCATCTCGAATACAGCCTTGGCAGCTTCTACACCACCCGAATACTGATCCGATTCAATACCCATTAATTCAACCGGTTCCGACAAAGTAACATCCGCAGTGACTACCGGAATACCCTTTTCCATCCATTCTTTTACGTATGCCACTAATGCATCGGGATCGGTCGGAACGATGATCATGGCATCAGGTTCCAGAGCCAATGCGCCGTCGATGAAAGGCTGTTGTTTGTTGAAGTCCCATTCTGCCGGTCCGGCCCAATTGAGTTCAACATTATATTTTGCAGCCGCGGCCATCGCGCCACAATGCATGGTAGTGAAGTAAGGAATACCAACTTCTGCAACAACAGCCGTGATCAGCAGTTTTTCTGCCTCAGCATCGCTGGCTTCAGTTGTATCAGTCGTTTCTTCAGTTGTTACAGCAGCTTCAGGCGCAGCTGCAGCCGAAGAGCAAGCGTTAAGAATCAGAACCGTGAGCAATGCCAATACTATTAGTAAACACTTTTTTTCTTTCATCTCTACTCCATTAACTTTTAATTTTTATCGAGAATAAAAAGTATTTTTTCCAACAGCCTCCTTTCACCTCTATCTCTACCGATAAAATTTTCAATCGAGATACCCAGCATATCTTTTCTTATCCAGATACACTGCGATAACCAGGAAAAAACCAGTAGCAATCATCTGGTAGAAAGCGCCGACTCCGAGAATAACCAACCCTGTTTGAATAATGGTAGGGATCAATGCACCCAGCATCGCACCTGGGATGGATGCCCTTCCCCCCTTCAAACTTGTCCCGCCCATCACCGCCGCTGTGATTGCCATCAAACCATCCGTCTGATGTCCTTGCGGATTTGTCGTCGCGAAACGGGCCAGATCAAAAAATCCCGCGATGCCTGCTAACACTCCTACCAGAGCAAATATAGAGATGATATATAAATCAGTTCTGATTCCCGATCGTTCAGCAGATTCGGCCGATGATCCGATGGCACAGGTATACAATCCGAATTTCGTAAACCGCATGACCAACCACATGACCCCACTAATGATCAACGCAACAATTAGAGGATAAGGAATCAGGTCGAATAGTTTTTTATGGCCAAACCCCAATTGCAACGCTCGCGGGATGCCCACCTCGGAAGCGCCTTGGGTAATTACCAATGAAATACCCCAATAGATCATCATCGTTGCCAGAGATGCAATAAAGGCTTCCATTTTTAATTTAGTCACAATCAAACCATTGATCATTCCAAATAGACCGCCAAAAATTATCGAGGCACCTATGGCAGCAATGACGGCATTGGTCAAATTCGGATAAGAGCCCGACATGATTTCCTGCGGTGTTCCCGCGACTATTTTCAATACTTTCGCTGCTAGAGTTGAAGTCAGAATCAGATTAGTACCGATAGAAAGATCCATATTCTTTGATGCCAATAATATGGTTGCTCCCACCGCAAGGATCAAGATTTGAGAAGCATTGAGACCGATCGTAAAAAGCGTTTCCGGTTTGATAAAAACATTATTTGGAGTTAAATACCCAAAAATCGCCGTCAAAATCACCAAGATGACTAAAATCCAAAAAGCAGTAGAGCGGAGAATAACTTTATAGAATGGGAGTTCTTTCTGCTCAATGCTGGATAAATGCTTCACATTGGTTTGATTAGATTCTGTCATTTCAGAATTTGAATTATCTTTTTGATTCTGTGCTCGGCTAATCATCTTTGTTTTCTCCTCTGCCGCCTAACATAAAATTCAACACTTCCTGTAAGGTGGTTTTTTTCGCTTCCAAAGAAGCGACTACACATCCCTGCCGCAAGACCACAATTCGGCCGGCAAAAGAGACCATCTTGGGAATATCGTCGGCGCTAACTAGAACTGCCAATCCACGTGCTGATGCCGCCCGTATGGTGTCATACACGATAGCCGATTGGAGCGCACCCAGGGCAGCCGTGGGTTCATCCATAATCAGGGCTGTATTCGCCCAGGTCACCGCTTTTGCGATTGCCAATGCCTGTCGTTCACCGCCGGATAATGCGCGTGTGTCCACAGATATGGATTTCAATCCAATTCCTAAGGCAGCCAGCGCTTTTTTTGACTCATTTCGCATGGTTTTACGATCTAACACGCCCAGCTTACCCAGAAATCCATTTCTCATTATCTCTCTGCCCAGAAACAGATTATCCGAAACTGGAAGATCAGGCGCCAAGGACAGATCCTGGTACACGGTAAACACGCCAATTTTATGAGCATGATTTATAGACTGAACATCGGTCTTTTCGCCCCAGAAATATAACTCCCCTTCGCTTTTTTGGATTGCCCCGCAAATTATTTTTGCCAGAGTTGATTTTCCGGCTCCATTATCACCTATCAGAGCAACAATTTCGCCTTTAACAACTTTTAAATCGACTCCCCGTAATGCCTGCAAATGACCATAGTTCTTTTTTATGCCTTTTACCTCTATTGCGATTTGATCATCAACTTTACCAATATTCATAAGGGTGGCGTCCTTTCAGAAAATTTTTCTATCCTAAGATTTAGGTGTAATTCGATGTGTTCGTGGAGGTGCCGTACTATCCCGAACAATCAACCGGGCATCCAACTGGATAATCTCCGGTGCAGGTTGTTTTTTATGGCTTAGGCGCATCACCACCCGTCTGGCAGCAGTTTTCCCTATTTCAAAAGCAGGTTGGTCTATGGCAGTCAACGAAGGTTGATTAATTGAATACCAATTCATATCGTCGAAACCAAGAACCGAAATATCACCAGGAATTCTCAATCCGGCATCTTTAATTGCTCCCAGAGCGCCAACGGTCATCAAGTTATTCGCGATAAAAACTGCTGTGGGAATTTCTGGCATCTCTAAAAGTTGTTTCATACAGTAATAGCCACCTGCCACCGTATAATCGCCATTTTTCACAACTGGAGTTATCGATGACCCATATTTTTCATTCAACGCGCTCAGAAAACCCCGTGTCCTGTCATCGGATGAGATCTTTTTAGGAGTTCCTGCGATAAATGAGATTTCTCGATGTCCTAATGAAATGAGATGGTTACAAGCTTCTTTTGAGGCTTTGAAATTGTTAACCATAACAGCATCAACATTACATCCGGGTATATAGTTATCCATGAAGACCAGGTGCGTCTGCCTTTCAAATACCGCGGCATATTGATTGCAAGATGAAGATCCACTGGGCGCGACCAGAATAGCGTCCACCTGTTTGGAAAGCATTAGCATGCATAATTCGATTTCAGCAGCCATGTCATAATTGCTATTAGCCAAAATCAAACTATAACCGGAACTTCTCACTACTTCCTCAACCCCTTTGATGACCAAGCCATAGAATGGGTTTTCAATATCACCCATTACCAAACCGATAGTCCTGGTAGTAGTCCGTTTAAGACTGGCGGCTACCTGATTGGGATAATATCCCAATTCGTCAATAACTTTTAAGACTTTCTCAGTGGTATCTTTTGAAGCGGCATTAGGGATTTGATTGATGATCCGAGAAATAGTCGTCTTTGAAACGCCGGTTTTCTCAGCCACATCATTCATTGTCACAGTATTTTTTTTCATTATATGCAACCGGTTTATGAAATCGTTTAACGAAACCGATTTCATTATATACATACTTACCCTGTTTGTCAATACTCATATCCGAATGTCTAGCCAATTGGCAAGTTGAATTGTATATTTCCCAACGGAAAATCGATTCTGTAATCGCGTGATAATGCTATAATCGATTCACCTCTATCTCAAAAAGAATATTCCACTTGGCTCTGTTGGGCGGTCCGATTTCGATCGTCGAACTTGGTATTCTTTAAATGTGTTCTGGGTTAAATTAGTCTGCGACCGTTTAAACCCACTGAGCCAGGATAATCCAATTTTTTATTTACTCGAGGTAGAGATGAAACAATTATTGCTAGGAATCGATATCGGCACATACAGTTCCAAAGGCGTGCTTTGCCAACCAAACGGGGAAATCATCGCTGAGGTACGTACAAACCATGATATGTCAATTCCCAAGCCCGGTTATGCTGAACAAGATGCGGACGCAGTTTGGTGGGCTGATTTTAAAAAAATCTCAAAAGAATTAACCACGAAGGTCCCGTCAGGGGATAAGATCGCTGGGGTGGGCGTTAGCGCCATCGGCGCTTGTGTACTGCCTGTCGATCAATCGGGTAAACCTTTACGTCCGGGTATCCTCTACGGTGTGGATACTCGCGCTATCGAACAGATTGATGCTCTCGAAAAAGAATATTCGCGAGATGCAATGATTGAACTGGGTGGTTCACGGCTGACTTCTCAAGCCATTGGGCCAAAAATCCTTTGGATTAAAGAAAACGAACCTGAAGTTTACGAAAAAACCGCCAAATTCATAACAGCCACTTCTTATATCATTTTTAAGCTCACAGGGAAATATGTAATTGATGCACATACTGCCACCGAGTTCAATCCGCTCTTAAGTATTCATGCGATTGAATGGGATGGACGTTTCGCAGAGAAAATTGCTACACTAGATAAACTCCCTGAGATTGGCTGGTCAGACAAAATCGCCGGCCAAATATCAGCCGAAGCAGCAAAAGCTACCGGCATCCCCGAAGGAACACCGGTCAATTTCGGAGCTGTTGATGCGCTATCCGAGGCGATCAGCGTCGGTGTAATTAATCCAGGGGAATTGATGATCATGTATGGCAGCACCGCGTTTATGATCTTTTTAATAAAAAAGCCAATAGCGACTAACGAGTTATGGTTGGAAGCCGGGGCATTTGAAGGACAATACGAGTATTCAGCCGGGTTATCGACCAGTGGGTCTGCAACAACCTGGTTCAGAGACCAATTTGGAAAAGATTATCTAGCGAATGAACAGGCAGGCAGTTTGAATGCTTATGCAGCCCTGGCAAAAGAAGCTGCCGGCTCCCCCATCGGATCTAACGGATTAATTACCCTACCATATTTGAGCGGTGAACGTACACCGATTTTTGATCCTAAAGCTCGGGGCGTAATTGCCGGGCTTTCGCTAAGTCATACTCGAGGAGATTTATACCGGTCACTACTGGAAGGGACTGCCTTCGCCATACGGATGAACCTGGACGCCATGCAGAAAAATGGCGCTCAAATCCATTATGGCGTGGCAGTGGGAGGCGGCTCATCCAACGAGCTTTGGTTGCAGATGGTCAGCGACATTACCGGTATTCCTCAATTCATCCCGGAAAAAACTATCGGCGCTGCTTACGGTGATGCGTTTCTTGCCGGACTTGCTACCGGGATAATCAATCAAATAGATATTCTGAAAAGGGATTGGGTCAAAATTATCCGAAAGATCGATCCAAATCCTGAGAACAAACGATTATACGATCAACTATTTCCGTTATTCGTTGATCTGTACCAAAATTCCAAATCGGTTGTACATTCATTGACTGATCTTCAGGTTTAACTTTTCTGCTCGCAGGTTCTATGAGGTTTAGTCATCCGGTTTTATCGGATGACTAAATGTTTAATGATCAAGAATCAATCTAATAATCCGTTAATCCGTGTTTTTCCAGCAAATCAGGATTCTGGAAGGCAACCATGGTTGATCCGTCGAACACAATCCGGCCGCCATCCATGACCACCATGCGCGGGCAAAGTTCCTTGACCATCGTCATATCGTGAGTAGCAATCACCAGGGTTTGGTCGAGACCGGCCAACAGGTTGATGATCCCGCGCCGCCCGCGCGGATCCAAACCGGCGGTGGGTTCATCCAGCGCCAGTACGCATGGCCGCATCACCAGCACCGTCGCTAGGGCTATCCGTTTTTTCTCTCCCAAACTGAGATGGTACGGGGAACGCTCTTCACAGTCCGGCATACCCACCATCTCCAGCGTAACGGCGACTTTATCTTTAATCAACCCGGCAGGCACGCCCTGATAAACCAGTCCGTAAGCGACGTCATCATAAACGCTGTTTGAAAACAACTGGTCGTCTGGCGCCTGAAAGGCCAACCCCACCTTCTCGCGGATTTGCTTAATGTTTTTTTTGGACAATTCTTGATGGTCGATTCGCACGACTCCACTGCCGCACAGGATGCCATTTAATTGCAACAGCAGTGTGGTCTTGCCTGCGCCATTCGGCCCCACCAGGGCGACCTTTTCACCAGTGGCGACCTTCAAGTTTATGGCATCCAGTGCGGTGCGGCCATCTTCGTAACAATAACTTAAATTTTCAATTTCAATCATCCGCCATTCATCCCATAAGCGATCAACACGAGCGCAATGCCCATCAACAGCATCAACAACATGGCGGCCTTCTGCCCATGGGTAAGCGGTTCGCCCGCATAACCGAGGCGTACTTCGCCATCATAACCGCGCGCCTGCATGGCCTGATAGATGCGTTCGCTTCTTTCCAACGTACGCAGCAGCAGCGCCCCGGCCATGCCGCCGGTGACCTGCGCCCGCCAGCCAAAGGAACCACCGGTGCGTGTGCTTGTGTCTTCAGAGCTTGCGCTGCGGCTGGCGCGCGCTTGTGTCATGCGTTCCATTTCTTCGATCAAAACGAAAAGATAACGCCACATCAACGCAAAAATCGCCGCCAACAAGCGCGGCAGTCCGCAGGCGCGCATGCCTGCCAGCAAGTCTTCGAATCGGGTTACAGCCGTGATCAGCACCGCAAAACCCAATGAAATGTAAGAACGGATCAACAAGCTGACAACCCGAACCAGATTGGTCAATGAAAAGGCAATCTGAAATTCCTTGATTTCGGTTAGGATAACAAAATTTCCCTTTCGCAGGAATAGCTGCGGCAGCAGTACCAACAGGATCGGTATCTCCAATATAAGAGTCCTTTTCAGCAGCACAGCAGCCGGCAGGTCGGAAGCCAACACCCCCACAGCCAGCAGCCCAGCCAGCAACCCATAAACCATCCAGGCGCCGATGGGCAAAAAAGCTGCTGTCAATAAAAAAGAAATCAGGAGCGCAAATTTAACACGGGCATCACACTGATGCAGGATGCTTCTGCCCTGCAGATATGATGCCCGCTGAATGGTGCCGACCGGCATTATTTATTTTCAGCCAGTTTTCTGCGCTTGGTGAGCAGCGTAACCACCGCGATCACGATCAGGACGCCGATCGCGCCTGCCGCGATGGTTGCCATAGCTTCATTTTGAATACCCGGCATGACGTAATCGGGGATGATATGGTAAGAAGCATCCTGCGCCATGATCAAAAATCCAAATTTCTCCGCCACCCATTCCAGGCCGTCCGGTTTGGAGGAAGCCAAAGGTGAAAAGACCAGTAGAACAACAGTGAAGATCAAGCCGGCAACCCATACCACGGATGATTTAACGGTTTCTTTGGATTCCCGGTCGACCAATTGCGGTCTGGAGGCCATCAGCAGGCTGACCGCGCCCAGCGTGATCAACCCTTCGCCGATGCCGATCAGGGCATGTACGCCAGCCATGGCCGGTATGGCGATATTGGCGGGAGAGGTTCCGGAAAATGCCAATTCCAATGAAGCCGCCAGGGCTGCGACGAAAATGGAGAACCATCCGGCAGCGAAAGCGGTCAGCAGGATCGCCCAACGGCTGTTGCCGAACCAGCGGCGGAACAGGCTGGAAACGAAATACGCCACGGCCATCCCCACCACGGCCATGTTGAACAGGTTGGCGCCCAAGGTCAGGATGCCGCCGTCCTGGAATACCAGAGCCTGCACGACTACCACACTGGTCATGATCAAAACCGCCGACCATGGTCCCACCAGCAGCACTGCCAGCGCCGCGCCTAACAGGTGGCCGGAGGTACCGCCCGAGACAGAGAAATTCAACATCTGGCCGGCGAAGATGGCAGCTGCCAGAACGCCTACCAGCGGCAGTTTATTTTCGCCAATCTCCCTACCGGCTTTCTTTAATGCGACAAAAATAAATACCAGGCTGACCAGCCAAAGGATTCCGGCAACTGGAATGGATAAAAATCCGTCCGGAATGTGCATAGGAATAGGTGCTTTCATATCAAACCTCAGGAAAAATATTTATTGCTATTGCAATATATTGCATATTATAAATCCTTTTTATCGGAATTGAAAGGATTCTCATCAATTTCCCTCAATTTCTTGACTCATTGTCCACACAATGGTATAAATGCACCCATTATGGAAACAATGCGTCTGTTCGGTGGCACTACCGGCATGGGTACTGGTACTACATCAACTCATCTCACTCGAGATGGATGGGCTGAACAGGCACGCACGGATTCCAGCAGATAAGCAACTGCACCCAGGGAATTTTAGAAAAGCCTCGAACCCATCGAGGCTTTTTTCTTATCTGCAACCAAACAACAAAGAGGTGAGTATGGCGGACCCAGATGCACAATCGAACAAAAAAACCTGCAAGACCCTGCTGTTGAAATTCGGCGGCACTTCCGTGGGCAGCCCGGATGCCATGCGCCAGGCTGCCGCAATCATCCAGGAAGAACGCCCGAAGTGGGAGCGCATCATCGCGGTGGTTTCGGCCATGAATGGGGTGACCAACACCCTGATCGCCTGCGCGCAAGCTGCCCTGGACTGCAAAACCGCCGAATACCAGGAGCACATTGCCAAACTGCGCCAGCGCCATTTCGAGGCGATTCGCGCATTGGCGCCCCAGGAACTGCAAGAGGGCCTTTGCGCCGTGATCGACCAACAACTAGCCACCCTGAAAGCCTTTTGCGACAGCATCCAGGTGATGGGCGAGGTCACGCCGCGCGGCATGGACACCATCTCCAGCCTGGGCGAGCGCATGAATGCCAAGATTTTCAGCGCCTGCCTGCAGCAGATCGGCTTGCGCAGCCAGGCGGTGGACGCGGCCGGGTTAATCGTGACCGACGGCAATTTCCAAAATGCCCGCCCGCTGCTCGATTTCACCTGCCGCCAGGTTTCCGCCAAGCTGCAGCCAATGCTGGAACAGGGCATCATCCCGGTGGTAACAGGTTTCATCGGCGCAACAGAAGACGGCATCACCACCACATTGGGGCGCGGTGGCAGCGATTACAGCGCTTCGCTGCTGGCGGACTGCCTGGACGCGAGCGAAGTATGGAATTGCACGGATGTGGACGGCGTGATGACCGCCGACCCGAACATCGTGCCGGACGCGCGCGTGATCCCCGAATTGACCTATGATGAAATGAGCGAGATGGCATATTTCGGCGCCAAGGTGCTGCACCCCAAAACCATCCAACCCATCGTCAGTAAAAACATCCCGCTGCGCGTGATGAACACTTTCAATCCCAGCCACCCCGGCACGCGCATCAGCAGCCAATCCGACGCCCTGCGCGGCAAGCTCACTTCGGTCTCCGGCATCAAGAACCTGAGCATTTTCACGATCGAGGGGCGCGGCATGTTGGGAGTGCCCGGCGTGGCCGCGCGCACCTTCGGCGCGGTGGCGGAAGTGGGCGCCAGCGTGCTGATGATCTCGCAATCTTCCTCCGAGCAATCCATTTGCTTTGTAGTGCCGGCTGAGGTGGAAGAAAAAGTACAGGCCGCTTTGCTGCGCAGCCTGGGCAGCGAGATCGAGCGCGGCGATATCAACGGCATCCAAATTCATTCAGACGTGGTCATCATCACCGTGATCGGCTCGGGCATGCGCCAGACGCCCGGTGTTTCGGCGCGGGTTTTTAACGCCCTGGGCAGCCGCATGATCAATGTGATCGCCATCGCCCAGGGTTCATCAGAATACAGCATTTCGTTAGTCGTCGACAGCCAGGACGCAAAACTGGCAATCCAACAACTGCATCAAGAGGTAATCATCAATGGAAACAAACCAACCCAAAGTTAAAGCTGCCATTCTGGGCGCCACCGGCATGGTCGGCCAGCGTTTCGTGCAATTATTGAGCAATCATCCCTGGTTCGAGATCAGCGCGCTGACCGGCTCCGATCGCAGCGCCGGCAGGAAATATTCGGATGCATGCTACTGGCGCCAGGAAGGCAACATGCCGGACGCGGTGCGCGATATGCAGGTGCTCCCGGCCGTCCCACCGGTGAACGCGGGGGTGGTATTCTCAGCACTGCCGGCAGATATCGCGCGCGACATCGAGCCCGAGTTCGCGCGCGCCGGTTACATCGTCTGTTCCAACTCGTCCGCTTATCGTTATGAAGAAGATATACCGGTAATGATCCCGGAGATCAACGCCGAGCACCTGGCGCTGCTGGATGAGCAAAAGAAGAAACGCGGTTGGGATGGACTGATCATTACCAGCCCCAACTGCACAACCAGCGGCGCGGTTTTTCCGCTCAAAGTTCTGAATGAAACTTTTAGGATTGAGAAGGTTTTTCTGGTCAGCATGCAAGCCGTCTCCGGCGCCGGTTACCCCGGCCTGCCCTACCTGGCCATCGCGGACAATGTGGTGCCATTGATCGAAGGCGAGGAGAAAAAGCTGGAACTGGAACCGCGCCTGCTGTTGGGAAAGATGAATGGGAAAGAACGCATCAGCGCGCCCATGACCATCAGCGCGCAGGCCAACCGCGTAGCGGTCAGCGACGGGCACACCATCTGCCTCTCCGTGAAACTGGCTAAATCCGCCAGCCTGGAAGAGGTTAAAGCCGCCTTGATCTCCTACGCCTGGCCGGATGAGATCAAGCGTCTGCCCAGCGCGCCGCAGCAACCGCTGGTTTACCGCGAGGAAGCCGACCGCCCCCAGCCGCGGCTCGACCGAAACGCGGGCAGCGGCATGGCCATCAGCATCGGGCGGCTGCGCCCCTGCCCCATCCTGGATTTCCGTTTGGTCGCGGTGGTGCACAATACCCTGCGCGGGGCAGCCAGCGGCTCAGTGCTGAATGCCGAATTGCTGAAGGCCAAAGGTTATTTTGGTTAGGTTTCGCGCCCGGATTTTGCGGATATAATTTTGTTTAATTATGCGCGCATCCTCCGTAACCAACGAAATTCTGGATATTCTAAAAAATGAACACACCCACCTGACCGAAGTGGAGATCTACCAGGCGGTTAAAAGTAAGTTCACCGCTGTCAACCATTCCACGGTCTACCGCGCTCTGCGCCGGCTGGTGGACGATAACCAGGTGTCGATTACGGATATCGGGCGCGGGGCGCAAGTCTTCGAGTTGTGCACCAACGACGCGCACCATCACCTGGTGTGCCAATCCTGCGGGAAGATCGTCAATCTGACAGACGGCACGGTGGAAGACTTGTTCGACAAGATCGAGATGAATCACGGTTTTCACGTGATCACCAGGCATCTGGCGCTGTTCGGGTACTGCCCGGAGTGCCGGGCGAAAATTGAGAAATAATTTAAATTTCAAAGAAATGCAAAAAGAGCGACCCTTCAATATAGCTCAGGGACCGCTCTTTTTTTATTGCGGTATTTACATTCCTTATATTATTCTTCGAGCAGGCGTCGTTCGCCTTCCAATTTGCGCAATTCGGTCAGGTCTTGCGAAACTTCCAGTGTGCCGCGGTAGTTGCCTGCATCGTCGCGCATGGCATAGTATTGGATGTGGATGAACTTGCCGCCCATCTGGATCCAAAACTCAGCCGTATCGCGCTTTCCGGCGCGGAAATCCTCGACAATGCGCACCACCTTGTCCACGCTGGCTGGCGGATGGCAATTCTGCACCTTGCGTCCGATGATGGCCGGTGTGCGCTTGAAAATGCGTTCAGGTGTCTCGGAGAAATAGCGCACCGTGTCGTTTTCATCGACAAAAGTGATGTCCACCGGCAAAGTTTTCAACATCAGATTGATCTGGGAGAGGGTCAGGTCTCCGGTCGATAAGGGAAAATCGCTCATGGGAATTGTCCTTTCTTCTTTCTTTTCATCAACAGGTTGATTTAATTTTACATCGGCGGATTTTTGAGATTCCATCGCGCCAGCCGCAGGCCAATCCGCCCCGCGCGTCACGTAGCTGAAACCGAAATCCGCTTCCTGCGCATGGATGAAGCGCCAATCCGCCTCGTTCAGGCGTTCCAGCGCGTTGGGGAACAGAATGTTTTCTTCCTTGTAAATCATTTCACGCATGGCGTTTTCCATAGGGTTGAATAATTTCGCCGCCTCCGCCGCGCAGGCGCGGCTTTCCGTCGACTCGTCCTGCAATGTCTTGAGCATTGCTTTCCAGGCTTTGCGGATGTCGTCGTGAATGCCCCACAGATCGGAAGAGCGTCGTGTAGGGAAAGAGTGTAGATCTCGGTGGT
>CALGUJ010000323.1 GCA_937902055.1 uncultured Pelolinea sp. | reverse complement strand
GGAACCTTTTTCTCGAATGTTTACAGATAATGTCTTTTGGTCACTCGAATAAATTTCGCCGACAATATAATCAAAATCCAGCGATGTGATTTTGCCATCCATTTTCGGCTGGAACGTGATCACAAAAGCCTCTCCCGGATTTAAAGTGGCGTCATGCGGGTATGGCAGCGCTTGAATGAAATCTCCTGAACCGTCCTTCAATTCAAGATTGACCGCCCCTTCAATGTGATCGTATATCCACTGGCTGGCAGCAATGCGCGTCATTGGTTGGCGGTAAATTTGGATAAACGCCAGCGACCAACCAACCGCCCCCCCAATTAAAACCACGGCCAACAAAACGCACAGTCCTCTTTTCAAAACCGGCCTGATTTTGAAGAATGTGAGTGCATTGATTTTTTTACACGCTTGAAACAAACACCAGGCAGCCATGATCGCCAATGTTGGATAAACCAGCAGGAAGTAGCGCATCGTGGGATTCCAGCGGATGGCCTGCCAGGCGGCATATCCAAAAGTCCAAATCCAGATCAATGAATACTTCTGCCATTTACCCTTAACGATCTTCCAGGCCATCCAAGCTAATCCGCTAAAAGCAAAAATCGCAACAGGAATTCCAATCCCCCACACCGCCAGATTTTTGATCGGGAAGCCGATTGACCTTCTGGCCCATTGCAGCGAGGGTGGATAGTTACTGATTCCGGAACTGAGCACGGACAATTCCTGTAAATCGGACACCCATTCTTTATTAATCGCGATATTGAAAAACCCGGGCCCTTGAAACGCGTAAGGTTGGAAAATTCTGAAAGTGATAAAGGAAATCACAGCGGCTAACAACATGGAATGAAAACGCATGGTCCATCCGGTCGAAGCAGGTTTGAAGAAATCCTTTGGATTTTTTAGGAACACAGCCGCAGGTAAAAGTACCGCGAGTGCCAAAGCGTTTATCTTGGAAGCTGCCGCTAATCCCAATGCCAGACCAAAAAACGCATACGGCGCCAGACGTTTTTTATTTAAAGTGATCCATTGGAAGGGGTTGGAAGGTCGAACTAGAGAGTAGTCTTTCTCCTCCTGCTTCAATACCGTCACCGCCGCCAGAAATGCGATCATGGCAAAAAAAGTCGTGATGTTGTCGACGATGAAATAATGCGAGATCTGGATGGGCAAGACTGCGCAAGCATATAAGAAAGCGGCCAGGCAGCTTAACCAGAATTTTTTAAAGGACTTATTGGCAATGAAAAAGACTACTAAAACCGTTCCCAGGTCGAATAAACCCGAAAGGAATCGACCTACCAGATAAATCTCGCTATAACCGGTCATGCCAACCCATTCTCCGATATACCGCACCAGAAAAATAGGCAAATCACCGTAGACAAAGAAGGGGTAGGTCTGATTGCCATTGATATCCAAAATGTTATGCGGATTCAAGCTTGATCCGCTGGTGTCGAAATATTCAGGAATTGATGCGATTGGGGTGATCGACGTTTCGACCATTGTCAGAAAACGTTCATCCGGATGCAGATGAAAATCCTCATCCCATTTCAAGCCTGTGAATCTAAAATACGCACCCAAAGCCAGGATCAGAATGATCATACAAGCGCGCAAGAACTTTGAATCTGCAATCTTTCCCAACATTTTCTGCATTTTCTCTTCCATTGAACCTTCGATTAGTCTTAGCTAATTGTATAGATTATAAAATCCTTACCGGCAGTTTTGGAATGGAATATTTCTTCCTTTCCTTCAGGAAATAATTGCTGGAGCAATTGCAAGCTTTGCGTATCTTCCGGGTATAAGATCAACAATTTTTTGCCCGCATAATTCAAAACCTGCTCAAAATCTTCAGGCCAAAGGGCATAATCTCTTTCGGGTACTCCGGCATTGATCCCCACCAGTCTGGTATCCACCCAATAAGGATACGGCACAACATAAGCATGATCGTATGAATTTCCTTGTGATGTAAATTGCGCGATCACCTGCCCAATTTCGCTGGTATTCCATGCGTTCGCCAGAAATTGCTCATGGTATTGGCTGAATACCAAATCGTAATTCTGGATCAATGAAAAGATCGCAAGGATGAGCAAGATAAAACTCAGGACAATTTTCTTCAAGAAAATTTCTTTTTTCGAAAAAATTCCCCGTGCGCATTGGAAAAATCCGATTGCGGAAATGATGAAGACCGGTACGATTGCCCCGCCGGTGCGGTTAAGTGATGGGTTTTCATCGGGAAAAGCCAGTGACAGGATGGACGGTAGCATTAAAATCGGAATTGCTGTCAGGAGCGCCAGGTCCTCCCATTTATGCAGCTTTAAGTAACGTTTGATGACATATATGAGCCCGGTAAAAAAGAAGGCCGCGCTAATGAAATCCAAAGCGGGGCGATGCGGAATGGAATGCACCCAAATTTGCCCATTGTCGTAAAAAAACATGATGGATGCTTTCCACAGATTCCCAAAAAATATGGAAATCGGAGATCCATTGATTATCTGCTCTGAAGAAGTCAGTCGTGATAATGCCCGATAACTGACCATTTGCGGGTTTTCCAAAAAATAACGAAAAAGAGGCAAGAAAACGAGAAACGATGAAAAGACCAACAATCCTAATGCCCAAAGATCCTCAAGGCGATTGCGGATTTGGCTTTGATGTAATTCGTAAATACCAAAAACCACCAGGACATAGATCGGAACAATGCGGGCCGGACTGTAGCCCTGCAGCGCCAACCCAAGAAAAAGCCCGCTCAACACCAGGTAATTCCGATTCCTCTCCTGGAGCCCGCGGAAAAGGAAGTATAAAACCGGTGCGGTTAACGCTGGATAAAAAGCAAACCGCAATGCGACGCGGGATATCACGTTAGGCCAGTAAGCAATCCC
>CALGUJ010000322.1 GCA_937902055.1 uncultured Pelolinea sp. | reverse complement strand
GCAAGTTGATCGCCGGAGCCAGCCTGCTCAGTCAGGCCGGCGCGGACGTGATCGACGTGGCCGACAGCCCCATGGCGCGCATGCGCATGAGCCCCTGGGCGGTGTGCAGCCTGGTGCAGAAAAAAGCCAAGATCGAGACCGTGCTGCACTTCCCCACCCGCGGGCGCAACCTGCTGCGCGTGCAGGGCGACCTGCTGGCGGCGCACGCGCTGGACGTGCGCAACGTATTCGTGATCATGGGCGACCCCACCGCCATCGGCGATTATCCGGACGCCATGGATAACTACGACCTGGCGCCTTCCGGTCTGATCAAGCTGATCAAACAGGGTTTCAACGCCGGCGTGGATCATGCCGGTTCCGATATCGGGCAGCCGACCAGCTTTTTCGTGGGGGCGGCGCTCAATCTGACCGCGCCGGACATCCAGCGCGAGATCAAGATCGTCGGCAAGAAAATCGAATCCGGGGCTGATTTCTTTCTGACCCAACCGATTTATTCCACGGCGCCGCTCGTGCAATTCCTGTCCTGCTTCCAGGAAGCCGCAGGCGCGAAGTTCCCCATCCCGATCCTGGCGGGCATCCTGCCGCTGGCTTCCGCCCGCCACGCGGCTTTCCTGCAGCAGGAAGTGCCGGGCATCGACATCCCGCCGGAAATCCACGCCAGCATGCAGCAGGCCGGCGATCAGGGCGCCAGGGAAGGCATCCGCCTGGCGATCGAACTGATCGGCCAACTGAAATCCATCGCCCAGGGCGTCTACCTGATGCCGGCTTTCGGGCGCTTCGATTACGCCGCCGAGATCATCGAAACCGCGTTGAAATAATCCGTCAAGGGGGAGCGCTTCCCAAAATCCCCCTTGATTTCCAAAAAACTGATCCCTATACTATAATAGTACATTTGTTCTATTATAGAACATGCCGTCGTGAGCTAAAGCAGAAAAACGCCGGATGGCCTGTTCTCATTATGGCAATCAAAGAAACGGAACACTCACCCAATACCCTGACCCCGCGCCAAAAGGTTTGTCTGCGAATGACCGCCGAGGGGATGACCGCGCGCGCCATCGCGCATTCACTTGGTATATCGGTACGCATGGTACGCTGGCATTTACGCCAGGCGCGCGAACATCTGGGCGCCTCTTCTCTGGCGCAGGCGGTGCATCAGGCTGATCGGTTGGGTTGGCTGGATTGACGCGCGTTACTGGCGGCTGGCGGCGTCAGCCGCCTGCTGGGTGGCCAGGTTAGGTGTGGGGGGGGGTGTGAGAGCGACATCCGGGGTGGGGGTAACCAGTCCGGCAGCGGTGAAATCGATCTTTTTTACCTCACCGATTCCACCCAATTTACCGATGTATTCCTGGTTGAAATACACTTCCAAAGCGGAGGCATTGCCGGTCAACAGGCTGATGCCGGTATTTCCCGAATAAGTGTAAACGTTGTTGGGTACCACGCGGCCGATAAAAGCCTGTTTGCCGTCCACCGTAACGTCCAGGTAAGCGCGGTCGTGCGCGATGATGTATACCTGCAGGGGAGCGGAGTTGACCGTAGCCACGGCTGTCGGCGTGCTTTCGACCACCGCCACGCCGGGCAGGGAAGTGGATTCCTGGCCGGCTTCCGCTTCCGCGGTCGCGGTCAGATCGGGTTGGGGTGACAGGCTGGGAGTGACCTGCAGCATCTCGGAAATGGATGGGGCTTCTGTTGAAACGCCTCCCGCGCTGCTGTTGAAAACCTGCAATGCCCCCCAAATGATAAAAGCAAACAAACCCACGATCAACAAGCTGCCGATGATCAGGTCCGGGTTAAGCACTTTGCGCCATTTCTCGGGCAGATTGACGTTTACTGACACCGGCGGCTTGGCCGGCTTGCGCTGGGGCTGGAGCTTTTCCTCGCGCTGCAGTTGCAGCGCCTGGGCGTAGGTTTGCATGACGCTGGATTCTTCCATGCCCAGGAATTTGGCGTAGTTATTGAGCATCCCGCGGCCCTGCACCGTGGAAGGCAGGTCGCCGAAGCGCCCATCCTCCAGCGCCACCAGGAAAGCGCGTTTCAGGTTGGTGAAATTCTCGATATCCGCCAGGCTTAAATCCATCAGCTTGCGCCGGTTCTGTAAGGAAAGCCCGATCTGCCGGAACATCTCATCGGATGTTTTCCCCGGAGCATCAGGCAGGCTGCCGGACGGTGTTTCGGTTGGTATTTCCGGTTTCAGGAACCTGGCCAGGAAGGGCATGCTTCGTACGCCGGCTCCCAGGCGGGTGATGAATTTCTTTATCGGAGAATCCGTTTTGTTTGCAGAATCTTCCTCTTCACCGCCCTGGCCTTGATCGGCAAGGGGTTCGGGTTCCGGGATGGTCTCGGATTCTCCAGCGCCGGTTTGCGTCTCCGAATTTACCGGTCCGTTGCCCTCTTGATCTTGAGATTTTTGAGGGGTTTCCTGCGGAGTTTCTGATGCGGAAACGGGTGCTGGCGCCGGCGATTCCTGCGCGGGAATTCCGACAGGTTCACCTGTGCTTTTTTTCGGCAGGACCTTCTTCAACCAGGCAACCGGCGAATTGGCCGCCGGTTTGGGCTCAGGGCCGGCTGTTTCAACCGGCTCGGCGGGCTTTTCCCAAACCGAAAGCAGTTCGTCAAATGGTAAGTTGAGAAAATCGGCATACAAGCGCAAAAAACCGCGCGCCTGGGTCATGGAATGCAGCAATTCGGGGTGGTCGTTTTCCAGCTCCTGCAGGTAATTCAGCCGGATATGCGTTTCATGAGCAGCATCTTCCAGGCTGATGCCAAGTTGTTCACGCGCGCTGCGCAGCCGTTGACCAACGCTAGGGTTCATCAGAATTGATTATAAAGGATAAGCAAAAAAGACCGGCCTGTCTCGTGAAAATCCAGGCCGGTTGTTATTCCTTGGTTGGTTATGCCTCTTCGGCCGGTTCGTTCGTATCCTCTGGAGCGGAGGGTTCGACTGTTTCTTCCACAGTCGCAGGAGCAGTCTCCACATCCGATTCTTCCACAACCGGTTCCTGGCGTCGGGCGGACTTGCGTCCGGGCGCTTTGTCTTCCTTCTTTTCCTCGTCGCTCTCGACGATCACCTTGACCTCGGGGATCAGGTCGAAAGTCAGGCGGATGCGCACTTTGTGCTCGCCGGCTTCGCGCAGCGGCTGGGATTCCAGCAGGTGGCGATCCAGATTGGTATTCAGTTTTTCGTTGACCGCGTCCATGATCATCTGCTGGGTGATGGAGCCGTACAGTTTGCCGGTCTCGCCCATCTTGGCCTTGAAGGTCAATTCCAGGCCCTTGATCTG
>CALGUJ010000321.1 GCA_937902055.1 uncultured Pelolinea sp. | reverse complement strand
CAATGATATGGTGCAATATTTTGCGGAAAAACTGGCTGGATTCGCTTTCACCGAAAACGGTTGGGTGCAATCGTTTGGCTCACGTTGCGTGCGCCCGCCCATTATTTACGGGAATGTCAGCCGCCCGGAACCGATGACCGTGGAATGGGCCGCATACAGTCAATCCCTCACCCAAAAACCGGTCAAGGGCATGCTGACCGGGCCGATTACGATTCTGCAATGGTCGTTCGTGCGTGACGACCAGCCCCGGTCGCAAACTTGCCGCCAGATTGCCGCTGCCATCCGCGCAGAGGTGGTAGACCTTGAAAAGGCTGGAATCGGTATCATTCAGATCGATGAACCGGCTTTACGCGAAGGACTCCCTTTGCAGAAAAAGGATTGGAAGGATTACCTCAATTGGGCAGTGGAATGTTTCCAGATCGCTTCCAGCGGCGTGCAAGATGCCACCCAAATCCATACGCATATGTGCTACGCCGAATTCAACGATATCATCGAAGCGATCGGCAGGATGGACGCTGACGTGATCTCCATCGAAGCCAGCCGCTCCAAAATGGACTTGCTGGATGCTTTTAATAAATACGATTATCCCAACGATATCGGACCGGGAGTTTATGACATCCACTCGCCGAACGTACCCGAAACAGACGAGATGGTGCAACTGATCCATAATGCTTTAAAGGTCATTCCCGCCGGGCAATTATGGATCAATCCGGATTGTGGCCTGAAAACCCGCAGATGGGAAGAAGTCATCCCGTCCCTAAAAAATATGATCCAGGCGGTGAAAACCGTACGAGCGGAATTGAATCATTAATAAATTTCACGGAGGTTTCATGTCAATCCAACGATTGGAACGTGTTTGCGCATTGATGCGGCAAAATAAAGTAGAAGCCCTGGCAATCAACGCCGGGCCGGATTTGAAATACCTCACTGGTTTGGACTTTCATTTATCCGAAAGGCCTGCGCTTTTGTTGCTGAACGCGGCTGGTAAAGCGGCTTTTGTCTTCCCGGAATTTGAGCAGGATAAAGCTTCTCTATCCGCCATCCCTGTCGACCTCTTTCCTTATCCGGAGGACGCAAAAGTCTGGCCGGCGGTTATTTACCATGCGCTTGCTGACCTGAGCCTCATCAAAATACCTTTGGCGGTATCGCCAGTTGCCATGCGCTTCCTCGAGATGGACTTGCTGCGTCAGGCTGTTCCTGAAACTGAATTTATCTCCGGCGGGAATATTTTTCGCGATATCTACATCCGCAAGGACGAACAGGAGATCCGCGCGGTGCGTAAAGCCCTGGAAATCGCCCAAACGGCGCTGCTCGAAACCCTGCCGTTCATCCAACCCGGAAAAACAGAGAAAGCAATCGCCAATCAATTGGTAATCAACCTGTTGAACGCCGGATGCGAGCCGGAATTGCCATTCAGCCCGATCGTGGCCGGCGGTCCAAACTCGGCCAATCCGCATGCCAATCCGGGCGATCGCCCTCTGCAATCCGGCGATATCTTGATCATCGACTGGGGCGCGCGTTTCGAGGGTTACGTCTCCGATCTCACACGCACTTTTGCCATCGGCAATATTCCCGCTCCTTTCGATGAAATCAGCAGTATTGTGCTTTCAGCCAACCAGGCTGCCCGCGCCAGAATCAAACCCGGTGTAGTTGCCAGGGATGTCGATGCGGCCGCCCGCGATACCATCATCGACGGCGGTTACGGAAAACAGTTCCTGCATCGCACCGGTCACGGCATCGGTCAATTGCCGCATGAGGAACCCTACATATCCTCGGTTAGTACAACTGTCCTGCAACCCGGTATGCTTTTCACCATCGAACCGGGTGTCTACCTGACCGGAATCGGCGGTGTCAGGATCGAAGACAACGTATTGGTAACCGAGGGTCGTGTTGAAACTCTCAGCGATCTGCCGCGCAATCTGGTTATCCTTTAGCGAGGTAGGATGAAAGAGACTCAAATCATCCCAACAGCTGAACCCTTTTTGTTACCCGGTGATCGAACAGGCGTCGTTCTCGTGCATGGTTTTACCGGCGCTCCCAAAGAAATGCGTCAATTGGGTGAGGCGCTGAACCATAAAGGGCATACCGTCCTGGGCGTGCGCCTGGCCGGCCATGCCACCCGTCCGGATGATATCGCGCGCTCGCGGTGGTGGGATTGGCTGGCATCGGTGGAGGATGGGATCAACCTGCTAGCAAATTC
>CALGUJ010000320.1 GCA_937902055.1 uncultured Pelolinea sp. | reverse complement strand
CTGAACCAAAACCATTGATGAATGCGGCGCCGATCAGGGTGCTGACGCCGGTAAAATCCAGATAGGAATTCAACAGGCGGTAGGAGATGACCATGGCAGCGCCGCTCAGGCCGATTGCCAGGCCAGCCATGAAAAAGGTGGTGATCCTGCGGCCGCGGCCCAGGACGAAGATACCGATCGAGGTGGGCAGAAAATAGTAAAACGCAAGATCGACGGTGCTGCCTTCGTTGAACGCAGCCAGCATCGAGAGGGAAATGGAAAAAATCAGGCCTGTCTCGTAATCGTACAGGCTGGAAATAGCCAATCCAAATGCCGCAATCGGGAACAGGTAGGGCAGAATGGTATGGTTGGGTATGATCAGTTTGGCTGTGAATAAGAACAAAAGGAAAGTGATTGCGATGACAGGCAGATCCTGGATTTTCTTTCCGGAGGTCTGGCGGATGCGGCGGATGTACAGCACGTTGAATATCAAAATAACCACAGTGATCAAGGCGGCGGAAATGTAATCCAGCGCTTTATTTTTCGGTTCGGTATATCCCAGCTCCTGCAAGGCTTCCCAGGCTAACGGGTCGATTACCTCGCCGCTGCTCACAATAATCTCGCCTGCTACAAATTTTTTAATAATCGGTTCCCCCTTGGTGCGGGCAGTTTCAATGGAGGCGGAGGTGGAATCGTTGCTGAAAAGACTATTGGCGGTGATCAATTGCGAGACGATATCATTGATGATTTCGCTTTCCGAATCGCTGAAATCGAAACTGATTTGGGTGGAGAGATTACGCTGCATGTTGGCAATCTGATCTTCCCGAATCGAATTGCGCATGACCTGTTCCAGCAAAAAGAGCGATTCCTCTTGAACCGCCGCCCATCGCTCGTCATCCAGAGATAGTATGGTTTCTGCCACATCTCCGCTGATCTTCAGATCGGAGATTTTCTGGAGATCCTCGATCTTTTGGCCAAGCGTGGCAAAGATGTCCGATCGGATGGCGCTGATGTAATTCAACACGACGCGCAATTTTTCAACCTGTTTACGGGTGATGGAGGGGTCGGCAGGCAGGTAAACCGGTTGGACTGATTTTTCCGCTTCTATGCGGGCTTCTTCTGTCAAGATTTGACTCTCATAGCTGAATGTGCGCGGCGCGTGGATATCCTGAAAAGCCACGTCGCCGATATCCAGCAGGGAGGTTGAAGAACGTAAAGAGATCGGAAGTACCAGAGACAAAAAAATTACAAACCCCAATCCCACAGGCGCAGCGACATGCAGGATCTTGTTATTTTTGAGGAACTCCTCGAACTTTTTTGCCAGCATTTTTAAAAAGGTTTATTGTGCAGGCAGTATTTCCCGTACCAATTTACTGATGCGATCGTTGGGAGCACGGCCGGCAACTTTTTCCATCGCGATTTTCATCACGCGTCCCATGTCTTTGATGGAAACGGCGCCGGTCTCGTTAATGGCTGCTTTGACAATTTCTGCCAACTCGGCTTCGGAGAGTTCTTTGGGAAGAAATTCCTTCAGAAAATTGATCTCAACTTGCATGGATTGCGCCATCGCATCGCGTCCGGCTTTTAACGCTTCTGCCAAGGTCTCTTCTTTGGTTTTGATTTCTTTTTGCAGAATCGCAAATACTGCCAGATCGTCCAATGGTTTGCCAGCATCAACCTCTGCCAGCTTCAAAGTTGAGAGCGCTAACCGCAGTGAGTTGCGCTTCATCTCATCTTTATCTCTCATGGCTTGTTTCAGCGCTGATTCAAGGGTTTCCTTAACGCTCATATTTCCTCACTTAGTCATTTTGCTGTAATATTCTCTTCTAATTTTAGCAGTTGTTTGAAAGCGGTTAAAGCCACTTCCACCATCTTGGGATCCGGTTGGCGTGTCGTCAATTTCTGCAATGACAGATTAGGCGCCACCATTAAACGAACCAGCGGATTCTCCAGGTGATCGCCCATCCAGCGGATCACTTCGTAGGAAAGCATTGCGAGCAGCGGAACCAGTGCGACCCGCGATATGATCTTTAACCACAGAGCCATTGGTCCTAAAAGGGAAAAAACCAGAATGGAAAGCACAACCAGGGTAAGCAGAAAAGCCGTTCCACAGCGTGGGTGTTCCAGCGGATATTTCATGATCGTTTCAACGTCCAAAATCGCGTTGTCTTCAAACGCATTGATCGTTTTATGTTCCGATCCATGGTAGGCGAAAACCCGCGCGATGTCCGGTGAGCGTCCGATCACCCAGATATACCCGATCAGGATCGCGAGGCGCACCAGCCCTTCTACGATATTGGCGCCAAATGAAGAGGCGGACATCATTCGGGCGATTAGTTCAGCCAGAAATGTGGGCAGTACGAAGAATAACCCAATCGCCAACCCGATCGAGATCAGCATGGTAACCGCCAGGCCGCCGCCCTCTATTTTTTCTTCCTCGCTCTCAGCCTGGTAATTCGCTGAAATGGTGATGTATTTCATACCCAGCGAAAGAGAATCCCACAAGATCACCAGTCCGCGCAAGAAGGGAAGTTTGGCGAGCCCCGACTGATAAATTCCGGTTAACTTTTCTTCCTCGGTGACGATCTCGCCATCCGGTTTGCGAAAAGAAGCGACTAAATAATGCCTGCCGCGCATCAGCACGCCTTCGATCAGCGCTTGTCCGCCGTAATGCGGCATCTTGGATGCTGGCATGTTTTACTTGCAGCCTTCCTCAGCCACTCTGTAGAAGAAATCGATGACTGTTTCGATACCCTTTTCAAATAATTCCAGGTCCAATTGTTCATTGGGGCTGTGAACGCGGTCTTCAGGCAGGCTGAAACCGCTCATCACGCTTTCCATTCCCATGATATTCTGGAAGTGCGTTGCGATGGGAATGCTCCCACCTTCGCGTTTGAAAACCGGGGTCTTCCCCATCACTTTTTCAAGAGATTTGACCAGGCATTGGGTGCCGTAAAAATCCATCGCGGTAATGCAGGCCGGATCGCTGGCCAATTGTTTGATTTCCCATTTGATTTGGCGCGGCGCGTTCTGTTGCATGTAGAGCGTTAGTTGCTGCAGCACCTTGGCAGGTGTTTGCTGGGGAACCAGGCGCATGGATAATTTGGCGAATGCGCGGGCCGGGATAACGGTTTTGGGGCCTTCGCCCGTATACCCGCCCCAAATGCCGTTCACGTCCAATGTTGGCCGGGCGCCGATGCGTTCAACGTTGGTAAAGCCCTTCTCACCGAAGATTTCCTTCACGCCGGTCTGTTCGATGTAATATGCGTCGGGATTATCCAAAGCGTTCAAGGCTGACCGCTCTTTTTCGTCCAGGGGCAAAACGTCATCATAGAAACCGGGAAGGGTGATCTGGCCGTCGCTATTTTTCATGCCGGCGATTAATTCGCTCAACGCGTGGATGGGATTGTATACAATCCCGCCAAATAAACCCGAATGCAAATCGTGCGCCGGGCCGGTGACGGCGATCTCGAAATATGCCAGGCCGCGCAGGCCGTAGACGATGGTGGGTTTGTCCTTTGCCACCATGCCGGCGTCCAGATTTAACACAAAATCGCTCTTAAATAAATCCTTGTTTTCCGTCAGGAAGGGAACAATGCTGGGGGAGCCAACTTCTTCGTCGCCTTCGAACAAGAACTTGAGGTTAACCGGCATGCTGTCAAATGCCAGGATGGATTTGATCGCGCTCAGCATGATAATCGCCTGGCCTTTCATGTCTGAAGAACCGCGCGCCAAAAGCAGGTTTCCTTCGATCACGGGATCAAATGGGTCATGCGTCCACTCATCCAACGGGTCAGGTGGTTGTACATCGTAATGCCCGTAGATTAAAATGGTGGGTTTTCCTTCGCCGGCCTGATTGAGACTGCCGAAAACGATCGGATTCCTTCCACTGTCAATGCTGCGCGCGTCCGCGACGCCTAAACCTTTCAAATACGCCACCAGCCAGTCGGCGCATTTGATCATTTCATTTTTATAAGCGGAATCTGAAGAAATGGTCTTAATTTTCAGGATATCCTGCAATTCTTTAATAAAATCTCGAAGATGTTCTTTTGAAAAAGCGGTGGCTTTCTCTAAATTGTTTTCCATAATGCGCTCCTGCATGTTCTTGAATGATGAATAGTATATTGTAATGCAAACGTGTGCGCTTAATATTCTTCCTATGTTAAAATCGATTTACACAATAAGGACCTGGATATGATTATTACGAATGCAAAAATAATAACTTTCGAGGAACCAAACCGCATCATCCATGGGGGATCGCTGAAGATCAATTCGAGTGGAAAAATCGAGAAAATATATCAATCAGGCGAAAATCCTGTTCCTGATAATGGCGAAGAGGTATTGAATGCCAACGGGCAATATCTGATGCCGGCCGGCATCTGCGCGCATACGCATTTTTATGGAGCTTATTCACGCGGTATGTATATCCCCGGAGAGGCGCCGGATGCATTTCCCGCCATCCTTGAAAAATTGTGGTGGAAATTGGATAAAGCGCTGGATGCGGACGCCAATTATTATTCCGCCATGGTTTGCCTGTTGAATGGCATCCGTAATGGAACCACAACCCTGATCGACCATCACGCTTCTCCCAACTCCATCCCCGGCAGTTTGGATATCCTTGCCAAAGCGGTTCTGCAATGCGGTATTCGTGCGTCATTGTGCTATGAGCTGACCGATCGTGATGGACAGGAACGATCGGACCAGGGAATAGAAGAAAATGTGCGCTTTATCCGCGAAGCGCAAAGCGGAAAGTTCGGCCAGCAGATTTGCGCTTTGTTTGGGCTGCACGCCAGCTTGACCCTATCGGACGCGACGCTGCAAAAAGCGAAAAAAGCTTGCCCACAAGATGTGGGATTCCACATCCACGCGGCTGAACACAGCGTGGACGAATACGACAGCGTCAGGAAAGGTGGATTGCGCGTAGTTGAACGTTTGGATCAATTTGGGATTCTGGGGCCTAAAACCATCGTTGCGCACGGTGTACATATCGACGCGCATGAAATTTCATTGCTGGCGCGCCGGGAATCCTGGTTGAGCCATCAACCGCGCTCCAATATGAATAATGCGGTGGGGCTGCCGGAAATCGAATCGATGATCAATATGGGCGTGAAAGTATGCCTGGGAAATGATGGTTTCTCCAATTCGATGTGGGAAGAGTGGAAAGCTGCGTACTTTGCGCACAAACTGCTGCACCGCGATCCGCGGCGCATGCCAGCAGACAAAATCTATCAAATGGCCATTATCAATAACCGCAATTTGGTTAAAGCGATATTTGGCGGTCTGGAAACTGGCATTATCAAGGCCGGTGCTGCCGCCGATCTCATCCTGGTTGACTATAAACCGTACACCGACCTGACAATCGATAATTTCCCCTGGCAGCTGATTTTTGGATTCGAAGACGGCATGGTCACCACAACCATGATGGATGGGAAAATTTTGATGAAAGACCGCCGCATTACGGTTCTGGATGAAGATGCGATCATCCGGGAAGCCGGGAAAATTTCCACGGACGTGTGGAAAAGATATCACGATTCTTTTTAGTGGAGGCTGTTTTGACTGAACCATCGAATTTGGAAACGATCGCCGTGATCGGCGGAACAGGTAAAGAAGGTAAAGGTCTGGCTTTCCGTTGGGTAAAAGCTGGGTATCCGGTCATCATCGGTTCGCGCAGTGCGGAAAAAGCTCAGGCGGCGGTTACCGAATTGGAAGGGCGGTTGTCCGGCGAAGAGAAAAACCGGCTGTCTGGAATGGAGAATGGCGAAGCTGTTCGGAAGGCGCAAATAGCCGTTTTGACTGTGCCGTATGAATTCCATAAATCCATTCTGGAATCGTTGAAAGAGGATCTCTCCGGCAAATACCTGATCGACGTGACCGTACCTTTGGTGCCTCCGAAAGTCTCGACTGTCCAGGTTCCGCCGGAAGGCAGCGCCGCCTTGCAGGCGCAGCTTTTATTGGGCGACTCGGTGTCGGTCATCTCTGCCTTTCAAAACATTTCTTTCGAATTGCTTTTGTCCGATGAGAAGATCAATTGCGATGTGCTGGTGTGCGGTAAGGATGCCGAAAGCCGTCAAGTGGGGCTGAAACTGGTTAAAGCCGCCGGCTTAACCGGATGGGACGCGGGGCCGTTGGAAAATTCGATTGTGGCCGAGGGCTTTACCTCCGTATTGATCCGCATCAATAAACAGGCTGGGACCAAGTCTGCCGGAATTCAGATCACCAACGTTCCGCGCGAATAGCTGCTTTTTATGAATCTGGTCCTGCAACAGGTATCCAATATCCCAATCATCCAACCTGGCGATGACCTCGGAGGGATAATTTCCGCGTCGCTAAAAGAGAATGAGATCCAAATCAGGGATAATGACATTTTGGTGGTGACGCAGAAGATTGTATCAAAATCCGAAGGACGATTTGTTAATATCGTTGCGGAAACCCCTTCAAGTGAAGCGCTCAGAATGGCCGCGATATGCGAAAAAGACCCGCGGTTGGTGGAAGTCATCCTGCGTGAAAGCAAAGAAGTGGTGCGCTGCAAGAAAGATACATTGATCGTGGAACATCGCCTGGGATTCATCTGCGCTAATGCGGGAGTGGACCATTCGAATGTCAAGGAGAACAGCGATGGCATTTGGTACTTGCTGCTGCCGGAGGATCCCGACCGATCGGCTCGCGCAATCCGCGATTATTTTGCCAATCATGAAGGCGTGAATATCGGCGTGATGATCATTGATTCGCATGGGCGCGCCTGGAGACAGGGTGTAGTCGGTGTCATGATCGGGACAGCCGGTGTGCCTGTTCTGGTGGATATGCGTGGCAAAGCCGATCTGTTCGGTTACGACTTGCGGATCACGCAAATCGGTGCTGCGGACGAATTGGCTGCTGCCGCTTCGCTAATGATGGGCCAGGCGGATGAGCGTGTGCCGGTGGTGCTCGTACGCGGATTCCCGTACCCGTTAGCTGAATCCAGGCTGGTGGAAGTGCTAAGACCGAAGGATAAGGATTTCTTTCGCTAAATGAAAATTGTGGCTTTGGCTGGCGGTGTCGGCGGCGCTAAACTGGCGCAAGGGCTTTCCGTGGTGTTGCCTGAAGATGATTTAACCGTTATTGTAAACACCGGCGACGATTTCACGTTCTATGGCTTATATATTTGCCCCGATCTGGATACCGTTACGTATACGCTGGCTGGTATGGCCAACCCGGTTACCGGCTGGGGAATCCGGGATGATTCGTATAGAGTCTTTGAAAAGCTAAAAACAAATGGCAGCCCGGACTGGTTTACGCTCGGCGACCAGGACTTGGCGACGCATCTCGAACGCACGCGGCTGCTGCACGCTGGCAGGTCGCTAACGGAAGTGGCTTTGCATTTCCGGGATATCTGGAAGATTAAGCATCCCATCCTGCCGATGTGCGATCAACCAGTACCTACCATGGTGGAAACCAGCGATAAAGGAATGCTTTCTTTCCAGGAATATTTTGTAAAATATCATTTTGAGCCGATCGTAGAGAAGATTGTTTTTCAGGATATCGATAAAGCCCGGCCGCATAAGCGGGTGCTTCAAGCCATCGATCAAGCTGACGCGGTGGTTATATGTCCGTCTAATCCGCTGGTCAGCATTGCACCGATTTTGTCTGTACCGGGTATACGTGAGGGGATGGCCTCAAAATATATGCTGGCAGTATCTCCAATCGTTGGCGGAAAGGCTATTAAAGGCCCGCTGGCGAAGATTTATAACGAAATGGGCATCGAACCCAACCCCGTGAACGTCGCTATGCAATACTCGGAATTACTGGATTGCATTTTTCTGGATAATCAGGATATGAGTTACGGTAAAGAAATCGAGCAATCAGGTATAATCTTTCAGGCAACCGATATCATGATGCCAGACTTGCCCAATCGAATCCGGCTGGCTGAAGATATTCTGGAATTCTTGAGAAAAGAAATAATCTGAAGACTTATGTCGCTTTGGGCGATTGTTCCAATTAAACCACTGCGCCGCGGAAAATCCAGGCTCGCAACAGTCCTGTCTGAAAAAGACCGGGAACAATTGAACCAAACCTTGCTGGTAAAAACCATCGGTTGTCTGAAAGCAGTCAAAGAAATCGATCAAATCCTGATCGTCAGTTACGACCCGGGCGCTCTGACCATCAGCCGGGATTACGGCGTCCGCACCATTCAGGAAAGCCCCAACACGAATATTAATAAAGCACTGCGCAAAGGAACCCTGGCAGCCAAAGCATTCAATGTTTCCTCGCTCCTGATCATACCGGCGGATTTGCCATTCATTGAACCGGAGTCCGTACGCGAATTGTTAAGCAAAGCAAAAAAACCGCCGGAAATTGTGATCACCCCTGATCGCAGGATGAATGGCACCAATGCGTTGTTCCTCAATCCTGCTGGCATCCTGGATTATGACTTCGGCGTTTGGTCTTTTCGCAAACATGTCGAGCAAGCGGAGCAGAAAAAAATCCGCATTGAAATATATAATAATGATAGGTTGTCATTTGATCTGGATATCCCGGAAGATTTGGAATTTTTACGGCAATCCGAATATGCGTTGAATGAATTTGATTTCATAAAATGATTATTATGTCTATGGAGGATCAATATGAAAGAACGTGTCGCTTTATATCTGCAAGATGCTCATGACTTAAGGGATGGTCTGGAATACGTCCAATATGCCGAAAAGAAGGGCTTTGAGGCTGTCTGGCAGGCTGAAAGCCGGTTGGTGCGCGATGCCATCGTGCCGATGGCTGCGTATGCCGCCGTGACCGAAAAAATAAAAGTTGGTTCGGGTGTTATCAACAACTGGACCCGCAACATCGGTCTGCTGGCTTCCACTTTCCTCACATTGGATGACCTGGCGCCCGATCGTATCATTTGCGGCATTGGCGCATGGTGGGATCCGCTTGCCAAGAATGTGGGCATCACACGCAGCAAACCCCTGCTGGCCATGAAGGAAACCGTGACCGTGCTGAAACGTTTGCTGGCGATGGAACGCGTCACTTTCCATGGCGAATTCATCCATGTGGATGGCATCGAATTGGATGTCGTTCACGGCCGGCGCGAACCCCGCAACGTGCAGGTCTCCATCGGCGCTACCGGCGACATGATGATGGAAATGGCGGGTGAAATTGCCGACGGCGTGGTGTTGAATTACTGCGTTGAACCGGAATACAACCATAAAGCGCTGGAATTACTGGCCAAGGGCGCAAAGAAAGCCGGTAAAACGCTGGATGATATCGACCGGCCGCAATTGGTGGTTTGCTCGGTCGATCACGACCATGACAAAGCCATCGATACCACCCGCGAATTGTTGACCCAATATCTGGCGCAGCAACCTCAT
Source organism: uncultured Pelolinea sp. (assembly GCA_937902055.1). GTDB lineage: Bacteria > Chloroflexota > Anaerolineae > Anaerolineales > Anaerolineaceae > Pelolinea. Next base: position 1,743 of record CALGUJ010000320.1, on the reverse strand, counting down.
ATTGCCAAAGCTTCAGGTGTCTCAATGGAGACGGTGGCCGAGATTCAATCCATTCTGGGTTGGCCTGCCACGCACGAGCAAATCCAAAAAGCCAAACATTTTGTTTCCGACGAAGTGGTCATGCGCGTGACCGCTTCCGGCACGCCTGACGAGGCGCGCGCAAAGGTGCGCGAGTATGTTAAGAATGGCTGCACCTGCCCAATCCTGTACCCGGTAGGCGGCGACGTGCATTTGTTGATTGACACATTCGCGCAGCTTTAGAACTGATATTACCTGCAATGAGATTGCCCACTTACGTCATCGGTCATATGAATCCTGATCTGGATTCCATCGCCGCAGCCATCGGTTATACCTGGCTGCTGCGCGAACGGGATGGAGCGGATGTCATTGCCGCCCGTTCCGGGGTGATCAACAAACAAACCGCCTGGGTGCTCGAATTTTTGGGCCTGGAAATGCCGTATCTTCTGTCTGATGCTTCCCCTCGCTTCGAAGTAGTCACTTACCGGCTGGATACAGCCCTGCCGGAGCAGCCTCTGCGGGAAGCCTGGGCAATAGCCAGCCGCACCGGTGGGGTGGCTCCGATCGTGAATGCCGACGGCACTCCCTTTGGTATGGTGACGGGTAACAGTTTGTTCAATTTGGTTAATCAAATGGCCGGGCCTCACCCGGTGAAGATCAACACCACTATCAATGATGTTCTTGATTTGCCCTGCGAGCAGGCAGCCGACACCACCATTGAACGCTTCAACAAAACAGCTCGCATCCGTGATTTGGTTAAAAAAGCGCTGCGAGAGGAGGACAATGAATTTTGGGTGGTCGATGATCATGGGAAATATGTGGGCATCGTGCGTCAAAGGGATTTGCTGAATCCGCCTCGTATCAAATTGATCCTGGTGGATCACAATGAAGCGCAGCAATCGATTTCCTCTTTGGAAGAAGCCGAATTGCTTGAAATCCTGGATCATCACCGGTTGGGAAATCCACCCACCAATAGTCCGATACGGTTCATGGTGGAACCGGTGGGCAGCACTTCAACACTCGTAACCGAGCGGACTGTAGAGGCTGGTTTGTCGCTGCCGCCGGAAATTGCCGGTTTACTGATGGCCGGTATTATCTCCGATACGCTCAACTTGATATCACCGACTACAACCAAACGCGATAATGAGGCGCTTAATAAGTTGGCCCGTTGGGCGTTTGTGAACAATTCTCGTTTGAAAGATGAGAATCTGAAAACCTACGCGGAAAAAGTCCTCTCAGCCGGAACAGGGCTGGGAAGCCGCCCGGCGAATGAAGTGGTAACCGGGGATATCAAGGTTTATAAAGCTGGTGATTATGAATTTTCCATTTCGCAAGTGGAAGTTACCGATCTTTACGAATTGAACGAGCATCGGGAAAAGATTGTGGATGCTCTTAAACAAATGCGGGTGAGCAAAGGACTCAATTTCGCCGTTTTGATGGTTACAGACGTGGTTAGCGGCTCCAGCATTCTTTTGCTGGATAATCCGCCAATGATCCTTGAAGATCTGCCATATCGCCGGAATTCAGATGGATCTTTCATGGTTGAGGGCCTGGTTTCTAGAAAAAAGCAACTGGTTCCCGCCATCCTAAGTTTGTTGGAAGGTTAATTTTTTCAGGAGGTTGGATTTATGTGGGAACGGTATTATACCGCTGGCAGTATCGATGATGTTTTAGAAATCCTGGAGAGAGAAGGTGCGGCTGCGAGGATCATCGCTGGTGGAACTG
>CALGUJ010000319.1 GCA_937902055.1 uncultured Pelolinea sp. | reverse complement strand
TGCTCTGGTGGGCTTCGATGATTTACCGGTCACCAATCCAGTCAACCCGCCCCTCACGACCGTACGGCAACCGGTGTATGAATTCGGGATCAAGGCGGTTGAATTCCTGGATGATTTGATCACCAAGGGAACGATGCCCCCCAGGCGGATCATCATGGGTACGGAAATTGTGACGAGAGAATCTTGTGGCGCTCGGTTAAAAAAGATCGAGCCGCAAGCCAAGTGATATTTTTTTTACAGCGACTGGGAGCGATCCCAAAATATCGGAGGAGGTGATTAATCGAAGAATCCAAATAAAAATCCTAAAGTGGGAAAAATAGTCAATTACCTAAGGAGAAAAGAAATGCGTAAGATTGTTTTAGCTGTATTGAGTATCTTAATTATGGCCGGCTTTGTGATGAGCTGCGCTCCTGCTGCAGCGGAAGCTCCCGCGCCCGCTGCCGAGGAACCGGCGGCTGAAGCACCGGCAGCGGAAGCACCGGCGACGGTCGATTACCCGCGCGAGGAGACGCTCTATAGCATGGGCAAACAGTGGGGTCCGCCCACTAGCTGGAATCCCATGCAGCAAGGCTCCTATGCCATGGGTACCATCGGCCTGTGCTATGAAACCCTCTTCCTCTACGATCCGTTATCGGATGAATACGTCCCCTGGATCGCCGAGAGCGGTGAATGGCTCGATGACACCACCTACCAGTTGAAGATTAAAGAGGGCGTCACTTTCTCGGATGGCGAGGCATTGACGGCAGATGACGTGAAATTCACCTTCGAGATGGGAAAGAATTTCAAATCAGCCTTCTATAGCGAGCTGTGGGCCTGGTTGACCTCCATCGAAAAAGTGGACGATTACACCCTGACATTGACCTTCAGCAGCCCCGAATACCAGAAATGGGCCACCTACATCTACACAGTGGCGATCCTGCCCGAACATATCTGGTCGACTTTAACTGAAGAGCAGGCCATCACCGGCGCCAACCAACCTCCGCTGGGTTCCGGCCCGTATGTCTATGAAGCGGCGGATGAGACTAAAGTTGTTTGGAAACGCAACGATAGCTGGTGGGGGATCAAGGAAATGGGACTGAACATGGCGCCCAAGTACATCATCGACATTGCCAACATCAGCAACAATGCCGCCCTCGGCATGGTGCTGCAGGGTCAGGTGGATCTGGACAACAACTATCTGCCCGGCATCGCCTCCGTGATCAACGGCGGATACGGCATCACTACCTATTATCCCGAACCGCCTTACATGCTTTCCGGCAACACGGCCTGGCTGGTCATGAACCTGAAAAAAGCCCCCATGGACGACGCCGCTTTCAGACGCGCAGTCGCGTATGCCATCAAGGTCGAAGATATCGTCAACAAAGACTACGGTAATATCGTCTTACCTTCCAACCCGACCGGTTTGCTGCCTGTCTGGGACAAATTTGTCGACCAGGCAGTGGTGGACGAATTGGGCTTCTCCTATGATCCCGAAGAAGCCAAGAAGATCCTGGCGGACGCCGGTTACAAGGACGTCGACGGCGACGGTTTCGTGGAAGCCCCCGACGGCTCCAAGATCGCCCTCGAGATCGGCTGCCCCAACGGCTGGTCCGACTGGATGGTTGCCATTCAAATCATCTCCCAGAGCCTGAAAGAAGTGGGAATCAACGTGGAACCGGTCTATCCGGATTACAGCGCTCTGACTGCCGGTTTATACGGCGGCGATTTCGATATGGTCATCAACAACGACGTCCAGATCAGCAATACGGTTTGGGCGTATTACAACTTCATTTTCTACCACCCGATCAAGGAACAAATGATCTCCGGCACCGGCAACTACGGCCGCTATGAGAATCAGGAAGTCTTTGACCTGGTCGATCAGCTCGATGCCACCCCCATCGATGACATCGAAGGGATGAAGGCCATCATCTCCGAGATCCAGAGGATCCAACTGACCGATCTGCCCATGATTCCGTTGTGGTACAACGGCGTCTGGTCGCAGGTCAGTAACGCTTACTGGACCAACTGGCCGTCCTCCGTGGAAGGCGCACCCAAGTATCTACCGGCGACCTGGAATGGTTACTGGAACATGGGCGCGGTCTTGATGCTCTCTGAACTGCAGTCAACTGCAGCGGAGTAACCGCTCCTGAATGATGCCGTCCCTTCCGGTAAACAATACGGAGGGACGGCATATTTTTTCGGATTCGAGGAGGACTTGTGAAACGGTACTTTACCCGCAAGGTATTGATCTACCTATTGACCTTCTTTATCGCGGTCACCATCGACTGGATGATCCCGCGCTTCATGCCCGGCGACCCGGTATTGAACATGTTAGCAAAAGCCGGTTCGGTGCATGCCGAAGCGCAGGAGGTCATGTACGGCTACCTGACCAAATCGTTCGGCCTGGATTTGCCCATCTGGCAGCAATACTTCAATTTCTGGAAAGCGCTTTTCCACGGCGACCTGGGAGTCAGCGTTCTGCAATTCCCCCGGCCGGTTGCGGACGTGATCAAAAGCGCCATCCCGTACGATTTGCTGTTATTGATTCCGTCTATTTTGTTAAGCTGGATCGCAGGCAATAAATTCGGCGCTTTCGCTGCCCGATCCAAGCGATTGGACAACACGGTGCTGCCGGTCGGTTATATCCTGACCGCCACGCCTTATATGTGGCTTGGAATCCTGTTGGGTTGGGTTTTTGCAATTATTTTGAAAATTTTTCCGATTTCAGGCGCGTTCAGCTACGCGCTAAAACCGGCATTTACCTGGACTTTTATCAAAAGCGTTTTGGAGCATTGGTTCCTGCCTTTCGCCTCGTTGTTCATCGTGCAATTCGGCGGTTGGGCGATCGGCATGCGCAACATGATCATTTACGAACTGGAGGCGGATTACGCGCATTACCTGGAAGCGCTGGGCGCGCCCAAGAAGTTGATCCGAAATTATGCCTATAACAACGCACTGCTGCCGCAGCTCAGCGGGCTGGCGCTAAAATTGGGCGTGATCGTGGCCGGCGCCATGGCCACCGAGATCGTTTTTTCATACCCCGGCATTGGGTACCTGATCCTGATGGCGATTCAAAATTCGGATTACTTCCTGCTGCAGGGCTGTTTTCTCTTTATCATCATTGGCGTTCTGCTGGCTAACTTCATCATTGATATCGTGTTCATTCTGGTCGACCCGCGCACACGTCTGGGAATGCAGGGAGGTTCATAATGGGCGCTGAAAAGAAAACCAATGAGATTTTATATTTCGCGCTGCGCAACGGCAAATTGAAGATCGGCATGGTTATCGTCCTTATTTTTGTGCTCATCGCGATTTTCGGCCCGCTGTTTTCAAAATATCCTTTGAATGAATTCATCGCCGGCGGGCCGAACCCGCCTTCAGCGGATTACTATATGGGCACCACCGCCTACGGGCAGGATGTTTTTGCCCAGTTCGTGTACGGGCTGCGTTCCACCTTTATCGTCGGCATTGTGGGCGGCGGAATTGCCACCCTGCTGGGCATGCTGGTCGGCTTTTTGGGCGGATATAAAGGCGGCTGGCTGGATGAATTTCTGAACGGCATCACCAACATCATCCTGGTGATCCCCACTTTCGCGCTGCTGCTGATCATGGTGGCGTACCTGAAATTGAGAGGCGTGGTCCTCGAAAGCATTTTCATCGGGCTAACCTGCTGGCCATGGGCGGCGCGCGCCATTCGCGCGCAGACTTTTTCACTGGTCTCGCGGGAGTTTGTGGTCCTGGCAAAACTGAGCGGCTTGGGTACCCTGAAGATCATTTTCCGAGAAATCGCCCCCAACATGATGTCTTATCTCTTCATGACCTTTATCCTGCAATTTGGCGGCGCCATCCTGAACGCGGCCACACTCGATTTTATCGGGCTCGGACCTACGCAGGGGGCCTCGCTGGGATTGATGATGAACTGGGCCACCATTGGCAGCGCGCTGCTGCTGGGGTATTGGTGGTGGTTTGTGCCACCCGGGCTGGCCATCACGGCCATTGTGGGCGCGCTCTATATCATGAACGTTGGCCTGGATGAGGTATTCAACCCCAAGTTAAGGGAGATGTAGCCATGAGCCTGACTGTTGAAAACCTGACTGTTTATTATCAAACTCTGAAAGGCGTGGTGCAGGCGCTGGAAGACGCCACTTTCTCGCTAGGCGACGGGGAGATCATGGGGCTGGCGGGAGAATCCGGCTGCGGCAAGACGACCCTGGGAACCAGCCTGATCCAGCTTTCCGGCCGCATGCGCTACATCACAGGCAAATTGACCCTGGATGGACGGGAATTGCCCATCTGGGACAATTCGGCCATGAATGATTTTCGGTATAAAAAAGTCTCGCTGATTCCGCAATACGCCATGAGCGCCATGAACCCCACCCGCAAAATCGGCATGCTGACGCGCGAATTGATCGAGGCAAAGAAGGTGGATTTCAACCAGGTGCTGCCGGAATTGAAGCGCAGGCTGGATTTGGTCGAATTGCCTGAAAAAGTGCTCAATATGTACCCGATCGAGCTTTCGGGCGGGATGAAACAGCGCATGGTGATGGTGCTTTCAACCTTGTTGAATCCCTCGCTGCTGATCGCGGACGAGATCACTTCCGCGCTGGATGTTTCCACCCAAAAAGCAGTGATGGAGATGCTGTGTGAATTCCGCGACCGTAAGTACGTGAAAAGCATGATGATCATCACGCACGATCTCTCGGTTTTATACCAGGCGGCGGATTCGATCATGGTGATGTATGCCGGCCAATTATCAGAAAAAGCCGCGGCCGGGACGATCATCCGGGAACCGCGCCATCCATATACTAAAATGCTGATCGCGGCGCTGCCCAAGATCGGGGTGCGCTACAGCGAAAAGGTGCTTTCCGGGATCCCCGGCAAGCCGCCGCTGCTGCTGGATCCCCCGGCCGGCTGCCGCTTTCGAGATCGCTGCCCGGTGGCGTTCGAACGATGTTTGCAGGCCCCGCCATTTAAAGAAGTTCAGAAGGATCATTTTGTAGCCTGCTGGAAGGAGTTCGAACGCCATGCTTAGACTCAACGACGTTTCCAAAACCTACCGGGTGGGCACGTTCGGCGGCCAATTGCTGCACGCGGTGCGCCACGTAACTTTCGATATCCAGGACGGGGAGGTGATATCCCTGATCGGCGAAAGCGGCAGCGGCAAGACCACCATCGGGCGCATGATCCTGAAACTATCCTCGGTCAGTTCGGGCGCGATCGAATACAACGGTATGGACA
>CALGUJ010000318.1 GCA_937902055.1 uncultured Pelolinea sp. | reverse complement strand
GGTACGGGTTTGAAACCGGGAATCTTGGCCAGTTCCGCGCTCAACCAGTCGCGCGTATCCGCCAGCTTGCGGAAAACCTGACGGCACTCGTCCAGGTGATCCATGGCGGCAATGCCGGCGGCCATGGCTGCGATATTGACATTGAAGATGTGGCGCGAGCGGTTGAGGTAACGCACCAATTCCGGATTGGCCAGCAAATATCCCAGGCGGATGCCCGCCAGGCAAAAGCCTTTGCTGAAGGTGCGCATGACTACCAGGTTTTCATATTCGTTCACCCATTCGGAAACCGAGGTTCCTTCATCGGCCATTTCCACGTACGCTTCATCCACTACGATGATCTTGCCGGTTCCAAGCATGCGCCTGATTTCCTCTTTGGGCATGACAATCCCCATGGGATTGTTCGGGCGCGAGAGCAGCACGAATTTGGTATGCTCCGAAATGGTCGCCATCACCTGATCGGCGGCTTTATCCAACCCGGCGGACAACTCCGCGAAGTTGATCTTCCAGCCGAAGTATTTGAGCCGGGGAACGTAAGCGGAATAATCGGGCTGAACCAGCACCGCCTCATCCACGCCCGGGTTGGCCATCAAAATCTGGAAAAGCAGGTCGAGCAGTTCAATTGAGCCGTTTCCCAGAGCCACGTTTTCCGGCTTGACGCGCGCGTAATCCGCCAATTTTTGGCGCAAAGTCAATGCATAGGAGGGATCCTCGGCATAATAATTGGCTTTGTCCGCCACGCTCTTGATGGCTTCCTGCACAGCCGCAATGGGCGCATAGTTGGATTCATTCGACATCTGGCGGCGAATGGTCGGGTCCTGCCAGCACTTGGTCACGTGAATTTGATCATAGTCGGGAATGTCGAATAATCTGGGATTGACGATTTCTTTGAAATTCATTGGAACAATATCTCCTTGCCTTTAAAATCCTATTTCATATTTCCGCGTATTTTCTCCACCAACGGCTGCGGATCGCCGCTATTCCTAAAGTCAATTAAAACCTGCGGAACCTCCATCAAGGTTGAGAAGGCTCGTAAAAAGTCAACGTGTTCGGAAGGATCTTCGATAGTGAGCATAAAAATCAACTCGGCTTGCACATCCCCGCCTTCCCCGCCCATCGGTTCAAAAATCACCGGGTTCTGCAATATCCCGATCACCAATGAGGGCTGCAGCGTCCATTCGGCATCCGCATGCGGCACCGCCACCTCAATTTGCGGGGTATGCAAACCGGTTGGATATTTGATCTCCCGTTCCAGGATGGCCTGGTTGAAACCCTCCCTGGCATAACCGGCTTTGATCGCCACGGCTGCCATCTCTTCCAATACTTCTTCTTTTGTCGATTTGCTGCTTTTAATTACCTGTAAGTTTGATAATAGATCGGCTGCCACGTTTGAAGATACCTCGTTTAATAATTTTTGCTTCTTTCAGGTACTGATGAATCAAAAAAATTGCTTCCATCTTACTGGCAACATTATACAAATCTATCACCCGGATGAGTTGTCTTATTATTGACGCATATAGTTATGACATTAATAAACTGGCGTGGTACAATCATTTTCATGATATCGCACCCCCCCGAGATCAATATTCGCCAGCAAACCATCCTGAGGGCGCTGCTTTCAGCCAACGGCAAGGTGACTTTTTCGGAATTATCCAGTCAGACCGGGTTGAGCCCGCGCGTGATCCGCTACAACATGGATGTTGTCCGCTCCTGGATGAAATCCGCCCAGGTTGATTTCATCAACCGGCCCGGTTACGGGGTCGAGGTGGTCGCCTCGCAGGAGAAGAAAACCAACCTGCTGCAAATGATCAACCAGCTCGCGGACTGCGACATCATCCTTTCCCGCAAGCAGCGCGTGCATATCATTTTGCTTTACCTTCTGCTCTTGGAAGAACCGATTTCCACCAAGCAGTTGGTTGAAGTGGAAGAATTTTCGCGTTCTACTCTTTTCAAAGATATCTGCGACGTTGAAATTTGGCTGGAAAAATTCGGTTTGAAATTGAAGCGTAAATCGGCCAAGGGTTTATGGATCGAAGGGCTGGAGGAATCCCGCCGGTTTGCCCTGTCCCGCCTGTTGCGCGAGGAGATCGGCGACAAGAATTGGTACCAACTTTCCAACGTTTTTCTGACTGCCAACAAATACAGTAATTCCGCCATCTCCAACCGCTTCGAGCTGTTCATTTACCAGCTTGAGCTGCCTTTCTGCCGCCGGGTCGTGCAATATATCGAGGAAAATCTCGCCACCACCATGTCCGTGATCGCGCGGGCCACCATCATGATCTACCTGGGCATCGCGATCTTCTCCATGCGCATCGGCAATCTGATCGACGGGGATATCGACCCGGAGATCCTGAATAGCGACGAATTCCCCATTTCCCAGGTGGTCGGTTACCAGATCGCCAAGAAGTACGATATCAAGGTCACCGATAAAGAGCTGGAGATCATCGCCGCCATGATCATGAGCACCAAATGGGACAATATTTACAGCTTCGATAGCGAAAAAGAAGCCATCCCGCAGGCAGCCACCCCCCGCAGCGAACAAATCGCCGCCCAAATCGTGGATATCAGCTCGATGCGCCTGCATCCTATGCTGAAAATCGACAAAGTCCTGATCCGCGAGCTTTCCCTGCACCTGGATTACGCCATTTTCAGGATGAAATACCACATTCCCATTCGGAATTCAAACCTGCAAACCATACAGGAAAAATACGCGCAGATTTACCAGGTGGCAGAAAATAGCGTTTTTATCCTGGAGAACGAGATCAATATCAACGTCCCGCCGGAAGAGATCGGTTTCATCGCCATGTACCTGCTGGCCGGTCTGGAACGGCTGCGCACGGTTGAAGATTCGCGCCTGTCGGTCACGATCGCCAATGACGGCGTCCGATCCAAAAGCTCGCTGCTCAAAGCCCGCCTGGAATATGAATTTCCCAACCTCAAGGTTACGCAGATCATCAACACATTCGACGAGATCCCCGATGCCAGCCAGCTCACCGAGGTGATCGTGAGCACCATGCCGATCGAGAATTCGCCCCTGCCGGTGATCGAGGTCAGCCCTTTTCTGGAGATCGAGGACATCAAAAATATCCAGCGCTGGATCACCGATAAAAACCAGAACCAGCGCCTGAAAAAATTGAGTTACCGCGAACAGCAGAATTCCCTGGTCGATTTGTTGAAAATGTCGCACATCTGCCTGCTTCCGGCCGTGAAAACCTGGCAGGAAATGGTGGAAGCCGCCAGCCGTCCGCTCATTCAAAGCCAATGCATCCAGCCGCGCTACACCGCCGCCATGATCGACCTGATCGAAAACCACGGTTTTTACATGTACATGGGCGCCGGCACGCTGTTGCTGCACGCCAAGCCCACCGATGGGGTGAATGAACTGTGCGTGAGCATGCTGCGCCTGTCGACGCCTTTTCATTTCGCTGACAACCGCATCCCGGATGTCGATCTGATCTTCGTCCTGGGCGCCACCGATGATACCTCGCACTTGACCGCCCTGTTCCAGCTCAACGAACTGGTGCAAATTCCCGAATTTATGCAAAGCGTTCATTCCGCCGACAAGCCCTCGGAAGTGATGCATCACCTGTGGGAATGGCTGCCCAGGCTTACCGGCGAAATTTAAGCATTAATTCAGCCTTTGACACCGCTTCAAATGCCAAAAATCAGATAAAGTCTTAGTTTGTCTTATGTTTTTATTACAAATATAAGACAATCGCTTTCCCAAGCACTATCCTATAATCAAATCGTTCCACCAAGGCATCCGGACTTTACAGTTTGGATGTGCGGGATAATTTCTTTTTTCGGGAGCGAGACATGGTTCAAACGGATTTAACCTTGAATAACGAACAGGGGCTGCACGCCCGGCCGGCCGATCTTTTCGTGCGCACGGCCAATAAATTTAAAAGCGAGATCAAGGTCTCCAACCTCTCCACCGGTTCCAGCGATGTGAATGCCAAGAGCATCCTGCGCATCCTCTCCCTGGGCGTTTACAGCGGACACACCATCCGGGTCTGCGCCGAAGGCGAAGACGAAACGCAGGCGTTAGAAGAACTCAAAGCGCTGGTCGACCAAAATTTTGCATAGCCCTGAAAAGAGAGAATCAATGTCCACATCCCTCATCAATCCCTTCCAAATGGCCCAGCAGCAATTCGATCACGTTGCCGACCTGCTGCAGCTCGACCCGGCAGTTCGCGATTTTCTGCGCTGGCCGCAGCGCGAATTCCACTTCCGTATCCCCGTTCGCATGGATGACGGCAGCGTGCGCATCTTCCAGGGTTACCGCGTACAGCACAACGACGCGCGCGGGCCGCATAAAGGCGGATTGCGCTTCCACCCTTCCGAAACCATCGATTCGGTGCGCGCGCTGGCCACCTGGATGACCTGGAAGTGCGCAGTGGCGGATATCCCGCTGGGCGGCGGCAAAGGCGGCGTGATTGTCGATCCTTCCACGCTTTCAACCAGCGAAAAAGAGCGCCTGGTGCGCGGCTGGGTGCAGCAGATGTGGAAGAACATCGGCCCGCGCCAGGACGTGCCCGCCCCGGACGTGGGCACCACCCCGCAGATGATGGG
>CALGUJ010000317.1 GCA_937902055.1 uncultured Pelolinea sp. | reverse complement strand
AGGGCGGCAAGTTCGAATCCAGTAGCGCGGGGATCAGCTTGCGGGCGGTTTGGATACCGCCTTTCGCCCAACGGTATTGCTGCTGTTTGAATGCCGCCACTTCGGTGGGCAGTTCGGCTGGCACGACCAAATCCTCAATGAATTTAACCCGCCATCCGCGCATTTGCGCGCGGTAACTCAGGTCGAGGTCTTCGGTTAGCGTGTCTCCTGACCAGCCGCCGGCGTCATCGATGCATGCCTTGCGCCACATACCGGCCGAGCCATTGAAACCCATAATCAACTGCCTGCGGCTGCGTGCGTTTTGCTCAACCATAAAATGTCCATCCAAAGCTAGCGCGACTGCGCGCGTGAAAGTGGAATGGTTTGAATTCAGGTGGCCCCAGCGCGATTGCACGCATCCGACGTCTGGGTCATTGAAAGCCGGAAGCATGCGTTTGAGCCAGTTGCGGGGCGGGATAAAATCGGCGTCAAAAATACCGACGAATTCACCTGTCGCCGTTGTTAAGCCGTGTTCGAGCGCGCCGGCTTTGAATCCGTCTCGATTTCCGCGGTGGATATAAACCATATCGTATTCGGCGTTGCGATAATTTTCAACCATCTTCGCGGTAATCTCGCGGGTGTCGTCGGTTGAATCATCCAAAACCTGGATCTGCAAGCGTTCTCGCGGGTAATTGAGCTCGGTTACCGCTTTCAATAGCCTGCCGACCACATACTTTTCGTTATAGATTGGTAGCTGAATAGTAACCCGCGGCAGCGCCGCCGGCAAATCGTCCCCTGCCTTTAGCAGTTTTTGGTTTTTACGGGAGGAAAGGTACAAGCCTGCCAGTGCCAGGCTATTGTATCCGTAAAACGAAATCCAGAAAGTACTGAACAGGTATAAACCAATACAACAATCAATAAAAATCTTGTTCATAAGGCAACATCTCTTCTTCTCTTCTCATCGCATATTAAAACTTTTCACCGCCAATCGGCTTTGGCGGCGAATGACTCGCGTCGGAGCGAGGAGAGATTATACTCAATTTTGATTTTTATGTATAATCGACTTAAGTCACCAATTTTGCGGATCAAAATGAGGAACAGGAAAAACCTTCAGGTTTCGTTGATCATCCTGGTAATTTTTGTGCTCTGCCTGCTGCTATATCTATTGATCCGCAATCACATCACTACTTTTCAAATTTGATTTCTTCACCGGTTACTCCAATACCGCTATCCCGATACATCCGATTTTCTCTTGTACAATCAAATTATGACAACGGTTATTTGGTGGATACGCCGCGACCTCAGGCTGCATGATAATCCGGCTTTGGCGCAGGCGCTCGCAGGAGCTGATCGCGTAATCCCCGTTTACATTTTCGACTCGCGGTTGAAACCCGAGTTTTTGCAGGAAAGGTTTTTATTTCTCGTCCAAAGCCTGAAAGTATTGCAGGCTGATTTGCTAACGCTTGGTTCTTCTCTGGTTATTCGTGCAGGTGATCCCGTGAACGAACTGTCGCGTTTGGTCACGGAAAGCGGCGCCGGCAAAATCTGCGCGGAAGCCGATTACAGCCCTTTTGCGCTGCGCCGCGATGAAGCGGTTGGTTCCGCCTTGCCATTGACCCTCGTGCATGGCCTGACCATTCATCCTCCCGGTTCAGTGGTGAAAGGCGACAGTGCGCCTTATACCATTTTCACACCCTTCCGCAACACCTGGCTTTCTCTGCCTTTGGATGATTACGAAATACAATCCCCTTCCCAAATGCAGCCCCATCAGATTCTTTCCTCCATTCCGCTCCCGGATTCCCACGAAAATCCCTTGTTTCCTGCGGGTGAAGCTGCCGCCCATCATCGCTTGCAAGAATTTCTGAAATCATCGCTATCCCGTTATGACCTTGATCGCGATCGCCCTGATCTTGAGGGTACTTCGCGCTTGTCCCCATATATCCGTTTTGGTCAACTATCCATGCGTTATGTCTATGCGCAAGGCGTAAGTTTTGCCCGTTCCTCCGGGGAGAATTCCGGTATTTCATCCTGGTTGAATGAATTGGTCTGGCGGGAATTTTTTATTCACATTCTGGCTGCTTTCCCTCATGTGTTGCGCGGCGCGTTCCGCCCCAACCTGCACGCAGTCCCCTGGCGGGATTCAACTGCCGATCTACAGACCTGGCAAGCCGGTTTGACCGGGTACCCGCTGGTGGATGCCGGCATGCGCCAGTTAGCCCAAACCGGTTGGATGCACAACCGCGCGCGCATGATCACCGCCTCCTTCCTGGCCAAACATCTTTTGATCAACTGGCAAGCCGGGGAAGAATGGTTTATGCGCCATCTACTGGATGGAGACCCAGCCAGTAATAATGGCGGCTGGCAATGGTCCGCCGGCACCGGAACGGATGCCGCGCCCTATTTCCGCATTTTCAATCCTGTACTGCAAAGCCGTAAGTTCGATCCTTCCGGGGATTATATTCGCGCCTGGATTCCGGAGCTGGCCAGCGTACCGCGAGATTATGTACATGAACCTTGGCTGATGCCGCTGGACGTTCAATCTGCCTGTGGGGTGCGTATCGGCAGAGATTACCCTTCGCCCATCGTGGAGCATGCCGCGGCTCGCGAGCGCGCTTTGGCGGCCTACAAAATATCAGCCTGAGCGATTCTGCCCAGGCTGAGTATTATCTTTATGATGCATGGATCACACAAGGATCATACGGCAATCCAGCGCCAGCGCGCCCTGTCCTTTCGGCAGCACCAGCAGCGGATTGATCTCGATTTCCTGGATTTGCGGGAAATCCGTTGCCAGTTCGCTCAAACGCAAGATATTTTCAATGATCGCTTCAATGTCAGACTCCTGACTGCCGCGCCATCCGGAAAGCAGCTTGTAAGCTTTGGTATCCGCTACCATTTCTTGCGCATCAGCATAGGTCAGCGGCGCCACGCGGAAAACCACATCCTTGAACAATTCCACGAAAACACCGCCCATGCCGAACATCATCAACGGTCCGAACCCGGGATCACGTTTCATGCCAATGATCACTTCCAGCCCCTTGGGAGCCATCTTTTCCACCAGCACGCCTTCAATCGCCGCGTTCGGTGCATGCTTTTTAACATTTCCTAGAATTCGCTGGTAAGCAGATTCCATTTCCTTGTCATTACCGATGTTCACTGCGATCGCGCCGAAATCCGATTTGTGCAGCACGTCTTGCGAAGCCACTTTAACCACCACGGGGTATCCCAGGCTCGCTGCCGCTTTTTGCGCTGCTGATAAATCCGCCGCCAGTTCACCTTCCACCAGCGAGACGCCATATGCATCCAGCAGTGGTCGCGTGACATGCTCACCCCAGACTTTGGCGCTGGAGGAACGAAAAATATTATCCGCTTGTGCATGATCCTTCTTTACGGCAAATCTGTTGGTAATTTCATGCAACTGTCGTATTTCTGAATATTGGCGCAGCGCACCAAAAATAACACCGGTTTGTTCTGGATAATCGGTCATCGGGAGGTGATTCCGGTGTAGCAGGTCGCGCGCTTCCTGCACACTATAGGATCCCATCATACATGCCAGTACCGGTTTATCGCTTTTCTTTGCCGCTTCCACGAAAGACTGCGCCACTTTCACCGGATCGACCAATGCCTGCGGAACCAGCACCGCCAGCACCATGTCCACCCCTTCATCCATCAACACGCTTTCCAGCGCGTGCCCATATTCCAGCTCTGTCGCTCCGCCCAACATGTCAATCGGGTTGGAAACCTGCGCTGCGGGATTGAGTTTTTCGCGTAGCCTCGCCTGGGTTTCAGCGCTGATCGATGCAAGTTGTATATCGTTTTCTGCCAGGCTGTCAGATGCCAGCGCAGCCGGGCCGCCTGCGTTGGTAATAATGGCAGTGCGGCTGCCTTTGGGCAATTTCAGCCAATCCAGCGCCATGGCAGCGTTGAGCAAGTCGGTGGCGTTCGTTACTTCGATCACGCCGCTCTGCTTGAAAGCTGCCTGGTAGGCGGCATGTGAACCGGCTAATGAACCGGTATGGGATGAAACCGCGCGAGCGCCTTCTTCGCTGCGCCCGGCTTTCAGGATCAAGATCGGTTTCTTGGCCGTGATCTTTTTTGCTGTATCGATAAATCGCCTTCCATCGCGAATCCCCTCAGCGTAAATCGCGATCACGGTAGTGTCCGCATCATCCGCCAGGTATTCCATCATATCGGTTTCGGTCACATCTGCCTCGTTTCCCAGGCTGAGGAAATGGGAAAAACCTACTCCCTTGCCCAGCACGTGATCCACAATCCCACCGCACACCGCCCCCGATTGTGAAACGAAACCGATTCCGCCCCGCGCTGGCAGCCCTTTGATGAAAGTGGTATTCATGCCCGTAACCAGGTTGAAGGTCCCAACGCAATTGGGGCCGATCATGCGCATATTGAATTTCTTCGTGATTTCCAGGATTTGCGCTTCCAGCTGTTTCCCGGCTTCGCCGACTTCTTTGAATCCTCCCGAAATGACTGTGACCGCTTTGATACCCTTTTTCCCGCAATCATCCAACACGGCAGGTATGGCCGATGCGGGCAGGATAATCACTGCCAGGTCCACCGGATCGGGTACCGACAGGATATCCGCATAACAAGGTTTTCCCAGGATCTCGGAATTTTTAGGATTGACCGGGTATATTCCTCCGGCATATCCATATTGAAGCATATTCTTCAATATTCCGTGGCTTAATTTATCCGGCCGGTCTGAAGCGCCGATGATCGCCACCCCGCGGGGTTCAAAAAAGGGTTTCACAGATGACATTTTCGCTCCGAGTTTCAGTGTAAATGATATCGTTTCAGGATCAGTTGCCGCTGGATGGCTTTGGCAGTCGAGGCAGCAGCCAATTCAGGAAGGCGCCCACGCTGCGCGTTTGCAGCAAAATTTTTCCGGGTCCGGTCAAATCGATCACCAATCCTTCTCCTCCGAAAATGGTGGACTTCAGTCCGCCGATTGTGCGCACCTTGAAACCTATCTTCTCTGAAAAAGCCACCAGGTGGCCTGTATCGACTGTGAAAGCATCTCCCGCCGCCAGATCGATTTCATGGATCGCGCCGTAACTGGAAAGGATTAACGTTCCGCTGCCCGAGCAGCGCAGCATGATCAGCCCTTCACCGCCGAAAAAGGTTCTGGCTCCTCCCCATTTCGTATCGGTTGCCACTCCTTCGCTGGATGCCAGGAATGATCCGGATTGAACGAGGTATGTCTCCCCGTTGATCTCCATATTGAAAACATCTCCGGGCAAGGTAGGCGCTAATTGGATCCTTCCACCATTTCAGCTTGCCCGATAAGTATTCATGAAAAAAGATTCCCCGCCCAGAACCGACCGCGCCAGCGATTGGAATAAACCGCCTTTCATCCCGGTTTCAACTTGCATATCGCTGGACATACCTACCATTGAACCGGATTCCACGACAATGGATTCTCCACCGCCCAGACTGACATCGGCCAGGGAATAGGAAGGTTTGTATAAAATATCGACTTTCATGGCTGCTCCTTGTGGAAAGTGATTGGATTCCAAGGTAATTATAAGAGATAATGATTCCTACACAAAACAGTCGCTTTATGTTAAACTAATACCCGGTAAGTTAGCCTGATGAAAAATCGGTTACCTTTCCGCTTCTGAGTCAGCCAACGGTTGACATCAGGGGCATACCCATGGAAAGGAGGAATCCTGCATGAATAATTATGAATTGATGGTCATTATCCATCCTGATTTGGATGAAGAAGCTAC